>NZ_JBHVGB010000079.1:0-25078 GCF_042801335.1 Nocardioides sp. NPDC057577
GCCTATAGGTCACTCTCAGCTTCACAACCCAGCTTCACGACCCCGGGGTGTCGACGACCGGGGTGCCGTGGGTGTGGAAGGACGAGATCGTCTTCAGGCCCCACGCCTGCCCCTTGGCGCGCTCGGCCTCGGTCCAGGTGATCAGCGGCCAGTCGGGGGCGAGGATCAGCCGGGTCAGCGGGTTGCACAGCTCGATCCGGTTGCCGCCGGGCTCGTAGACGTAGAGGAAGAACGTCTGCTGGATCGCGTGCTTGTGCGGTCCGGTCTCGATGAACACGCCGGTGTCCAGGGCGAGGTCGGCGGCTCGCAGGATGTCCTCGCGGGTGTCGGTGGCGAAAGCCAGATGGTGCAGCCGGCCGGTCGACCCGGTCCAGTCCTCGGTGTAGACGAGGTCGTACGACTTCTGGGTGAAGGTCGACCAGCGGGCGCCGATGTGGCCGTCGTCGAGCCGGATCTGCTCGGTGGGCCGCGCTCCGAGGGCCTCGATCACGAAGCCGGTGGTCGACTCGACCTCGCGGGCCAGGTAGTTGATGTGGTCCAGGCGCCGCACCGCGACCCCGTGGCCGGGCTTGGCCTGGGGCTGGTTCTTGAGCCCGGGCCGGAGCTCGGGCGAGGGCGCCTCCCAATAGTCGGTCTCGTGGTAGAGCGCGAACTCGTGCCCGTCGGGATCGTGGGTCACCCACAGCGGCCCGATGCCCGGCTCGTCCTCCGTCCACTCACCGCTCGCGCCGGTGGCCTCGACGGCCGCGATCCGGCGCTCGAGCGCCTCGGGGGAGGAGCAGCGCAGCGCCGTACGCCCGATGCCGGGTGTGTCCCGCTCGGTGACCACGATGCTGTGGTGCTCGTAGTCGTCCCAGGTGCGCAGGTAGGTGTGGTCACCCTCCTGCGCCGAGACGGTCAGGCCGAGGAAGTCGGTGAAGAATCCGACGGTCTCGGTGGGCGTCGGGGTGAAGAGCTGGGCGTGGCCGATGTGCGCCACGTCGCCCAGCGGTGGGCGGGTGGGGGTCTCGGCGACCATCCGCTTGAGCGTGGTCAGGTTCTCCGGAACGGGGTCGAGCATGATCGCTCCCTTCAGTGAGCCGGGACGGCGGCGGCTTCGGCGGCCAGGCGGGCCTTGCGGGTCGCCGGGCCGAAGATCGCCAGGGCGAGCGCGCCGACCACCCAGGTGCCGGCGATGAAGTAGAAGACGGCCTGGTAGCCCAGCCCGCTGTAGAGACCGGCGATGATCAGCGGGCCGGCGGCGTTGGAGAGCCGGCCGAGACCGTAGGAGAGCGAGGTGCCGAGGGAGCGGCCCCTGGTGTCGAAGAGCTCGGGGGAGTAGGCGTAGGCCAGCGCGGTGTAGCCACGCTCGAACAGGTTCACCAGGAACCCGAAGGCGACGATCAGCAGCGGCGTGAAGGTCAGCCCGTAGAGGAGACCGGAACCGGCGATGATCAGGCCGAAGACGACCAGACACCACTTGCGCTCGTAGCGGTCGGTGACCAGCGAGGCCAGGAAGGAGCCGAGCGGGGCGCCGATGGTGGTCAGCGCGACGTAGAAGATCGAGTCCTCGACGCTGACACCCTCGGCCGCGAGCAGGGTGGGTGCCCAGGAGGAGAAGCCGAAGAAGCCGATCGTCTGGGAGATCCACAGCACCGAGAGCAGGATCGTCGGGTAGAGGAACCGCTTGTCCCTCAGCATCGCCAGACCCGCCTTGGTGGCCGGGCCGTCCTCGACGGGCGCGGCGGGCGCGGGAAGGGTGCCGTGCTCGGCGGTCGCGTCGCGTTCCAGACCGGCCAGGATCTCCTCGGCCTCCGCATGCCGCCCACGCGACTCCAGCCACTGCGGCGACTCCACCAGGCGGCGTACGAAGAAGAGGAAGAGCACACCCAGGGCGCCCCAGAGGTAGACCAGGCGCCAGGTCCAGTCGGCGATCGGCACGACCGCGGAGGCGATCAGGTTGGTGGCGGGCGTCCCACAGATGCCGATGACGATGACGTACGCCTGGAACTTGCCGCGCTTGGCGCGCGGGAAGAGCTCGTTCATGTAGACCACGGCCACCACGGTCATCGCGGAGAGCCCGGCGCTGGTCATCACCCTGAAGAAGCCCATCGCGACGATGTCCCAGGCGAAGACGCTGGCGAAGGACCAGACCGAGAACCAGATGGTGGTCGCCACGAGCGTACGTTTCCGGCCGAGCCGGTCGGCCAGACCGCCGGCCACCACGGACCCGATGAACATGCCGACGAACGAGAGGGAGGTGACGTACGCGATGTGGTTGATCGTCACGCCCCACTGCTCGCGCATCACCGGCGCCGTCGTGGCGAAGGTGTTGATGTCGGCGAACTCGAAGAAGTAGGCGAACGCGAGCGCGACGGTGGCGAGCTTGTGGAACCTGGAGATGGGCAGCCGGTCGAGCCGGTTGGCTGCGTTGGTGGGGGTGAGGTCAGGCACTGTGCTCTCCTTCGGGCCAGTACAGGCGCATGGGGTTGTCCACGAGCAGCGCCTGCTGCAGCTCGGGGGTGGGGGCGATGTGCGGGATGTGGTCGACCAGCAGCCCGTCGTCGGGCATGTGGTCCTTCAGGTTGGGGTGCGGCCAGTCGGTGCCCCACAGCACGCGGTCGGGGAAGCGCTCGACGACCGTGCGGGCGAACGGGACGACGTCGCGGTAGGCGTGTCGTTGCCCGTCGAGGGCTGCGGGGCCGGTCACGGTGAGGCGCTCGGGGCAGGAGACCTTGACCCACACGTCGCCTGCGGCGACGAAGTCGAGGAACTCCGCGAACTCGGGCCCGTCGGGGTCCTTGGTCACGTCGGGGCGGCCCATGTGGTCGACGACCAGCGGCACCGGCAGGCTCGCGAAGAAGTCCTTCAGGTCCGGTAGGTCGGCGGCCTCGAAGTAGATCACCACGTGCCAGCCGAGCGGGGCGATCCGGGCCGCGATCGTCTCCAGCGTCTTGGTCGGAGTGACGTCGACGAGACGCTTGACGAAGTTGAAACGTACGCCGCGGACCCCCGCCTCATGGAGGCTTGCGAGCTCCTCGTCGGTGATGTCGGCGCGCACCGTCGCCACCCCTCGGGCTCGTCCGTCGGAGTGTGCGAGCGCGTCGAGGAGGGCGCTGTTGTCGGCGCCGTGGCAGGTCGCCTGGACGAGGACGTTGCGGGCCAGGCCGAGGTGGTCGCGGAGCGCGAAGAGCTGGTCCTTGGAGGCGTCGACCGGGGTGTACTTGCGCTCCGGCGCGAACGGGAACTCCTCGGCCGGGCCGAAGACATGACAGTGCGCGTCGACCGCGCCCTCGGGGAGGGTGAAGGTGGGCTCGGTGGGTCCTTCGAACCAGTGCAGCCAGCCGGGGGTGACCATCGGATCAGTCCTTGTAGGTGAGGCCGAGCTCGGCGAGCTTCGGGCGCATGTCGTAGATGTCGAGGCCGAGCTCTCCCTGCTGGAAGCGGGCGCGTTTGCCGGCCTCGGCGTCCTCGCGGCGACGGGCGGCCTCGGCGACCTCGGCGGCACGGGCGGCCGGGACGACGACCACGCCGTCGGCGTCGGCGACGACGACGTCCCCGGGGTTGACCAGCGCGTTCGCGACGTTGACCGGGACGTTGACCGAGCCGAGGGTCGCCTTGACGGTGCCCTTCGCGTTGATCGCCCGGGAGAAGACCGGGAAGTCCATCTCGCGCAGCTCGTCGACGTCGCGGCAGCCGCCGTCGATGACCAGGCCGCGGGCGCCGCGGCTGCGCAGCGAGGTGGCCAGCAGCTCGCCGAAGAAGCCGTCCTCGGACTCGGTCACGCAGCCGGCCACGACCACGTCGCCCTCCCGGACCTGCTCGGCGGCGACGTGCAGCATCCAGTTGTCACCGGGCTGGAGCAGCACGGTCACGGCCGTGCCGCACAGCCTCGCGCCCTCGTAGACCGGGCGGATGTAGGGCCGCAGCAGCCCGAGCCGCGCCATCGCCTCGTGGATCGTCGCGACGCCGAACTCGGACAGCGCCTCGACGGCCGCGGGGTCGGCGCGGTCGATGGTCGTGTGAACAACTCCGAGCTCGTGCACGGTGTCTCCTAGCTGGGGTGGGTGGCGGGGGTCGCGGGGTGTAACACGCTGTTCGTAGGACTGTCCGGTCGTTCAGATAGGGCGAGTAGTCCTACGAACGACGTGTTACAGGGGGTTCGGCCGCCCGGATCCGCCGATCCAGGCGCGGGTAGACGCGGCGGGCGTTGGTCTCGGTCAGCGCGGCGAGCTCGGCCTCGGTGAGGCCGTTGCGGGCTGCGTACGTCTCGACGTAGCGGCGGGTGTCGTCGAAGTGGTGGCCGGTGTCCGGGTCGATGCCGCGGACGGCGCCGATCATCTCCGAGGCGAACAGGACGCTGCTGTGCGGAATCACGTCGAGGAGGAGGTCGATCCCGGGCTGGTGGTAGACGCAGGTGTCGAAGAAGACGTTCCTCATCAGGGTCTGCGTCGGGTCTGGCTTCCCGAGCGCCTGGGCGAGGCCGCGGAACCGGCCCCAGTGATAGGGGACCGCGCCGCCGCCGTGCGGGATCACCAGGCGCAGATCGGGGAAGTCTGCGAAGAGGTCACCGGTGAGCAGCTGCATGAACGCGGTCGTGTCGGCGTTGAGGTAGTGAGAGCCGGTGGTGTGGAAGGCCGGGTTGCAGCTGGTGGAGACGTGGACCATGGCCGATACGTCGAGCTCGGAGAGCTTCTCCCAGATCGGATACCAGGAGCGGTCGGTCAGGGGCGGCGCCGTCCAGTGGCCCCCGGACGGGTCGGGGTTGACGTTGACGGCGACGGCACCGAGCTCGGTGACGGCGCGCTCGATCTCGGCGACGGTCGTGGCGGGGTCGACCCCGGGCGACTGCGGGAGCATCGCGCCCGCGGCGAACCGGGTCGGGTAGAGCTCGGCCACCCGGGCGCACAGGTCGTTGCAGATCCGCGCCCACGCGGTCGACGTCTCCAGGTCGCCGATGTGGTGGGCCATGAACGAGGCCCGCGGGGAGAAGACGGTCATGTCGATGCCGCGCTCGTCCATCTGCCGCAGCTGGTTGGCCTCGATGGTCTCGCGGATCTGGTCGTCGGAGATCCGCGGTCCCGCCGGGTCAGGCGCCTTGCCGGGGTCGGTCAGTGCCGCGACCTGGGCGTCGCGCCACTCACCCAGCGGCGCCGGTGCGGTCGTGTAGTGGCCGTGGATGTCGATGATCATGCGGGGGCTTCCTCGGTGGGGGCGAAGACGGCGCTCGGGATCATGGCCTCGCCGGCCATGATCAGCCGAGCCGTACGCAGCAGGGCGGATCGGGTCACGCGGGTGGGGTCGTCCGGGTCGAGGCCCAGGGTCACGCTGAACTCGCCAGTGGGGTGCTCGACGCTGAGCGTGGTCTCGCCCCCGTCCGGCGTCGTGGTGACCGTCGGCAGCACCGCCAGGTCGTGGGCGACGGAGCCGGGCAGCACCGCCGCGGTCGCGGCGGTGACGGCGGCCAGGACGCCGATCGAGCGGTGGGTGCGGCGTGGGATGAGGCTGCGGGTGCTGAGCGCGCCCCCGTCCCTCGGGGCGGAGACGAGGGTCATCTTGGGATAGCTCTTCTCGGTGACGTCGCCCAGCCCCATCGCGTGGCCGGTGAGGATCCGCAGCGCCTCGATCCGCGCCCGGAGCGCCTCGTCGGCGTCGATCTCCTCGGGGCTCTCCGAACCGGTCGCGCCGAGGTCGCGGGCGTCGACGATCACCAGCGGCTGGCCGTTGTCGATCAGGGTGACGTCGATCGGGCCGACGCCCGGGACCTCGACGGTGTCGCGTACGTTGCCGGTCGGCAGCAGGCTCCCGGCCACCGAGCCGGCGGTGTCGAGGAACCCGATCCGCACCGGTGCCGCCGTGCCGGGGACGCCGTCGATGCGGGCCTCGCCGTCGTAGCGTACGAAGCGCGTGCCGTCCGGCCCGGCCGGAGTCGACACGGTGATCTCGGCGACCGCGCCGGTGTTGCGGGTGAGGACTCGGGCCGTGGTGGTGTCGCCGTCGGGGACCACCATGCCCATCTCGATCGCGAACGGCAGCACCGCGGCCAGCATGTTCCCGCAGTTGGGGGTGGTGTCGACCCGGTCCGAGTCGGGCTGGAGCTGGGCGAAGGTCCACTCGACATCGATGCCGTCGACCCCGGGCGCGACGATGCCGGCCTTGCTGGTCAGCGGGTGCCCGCCACCGACCCCGTCGACCTGGAGCGGGTCGGGAGAACCCATCACCGCCAGCAGCACCGCGTCGCGTCGCGCGGTGTCGGCGGGCAGGTCGCGGGCGTCGAAGAACGGACCGCGCGAGGTCCCGCCGCGCATGAGGAGACACCGCACGGGTGTCTGGGTTCGGGGGTCTGGGGCATGACGCACGTCACAGACGATAGATCATCAACAAGATTGTTAGCAATCTCGTCGACAAAAGTCTCATCGAGTGGTCAGCGCGGCGTCGCTCCGGTGCGCAGCAGGTCGAGCGTGCGCGGCTCGATGAGGGTGGAGAGGGTGACCACGCTGGTCGAGCGGACGACGGCGTGGGACTGGTCGATGCGTACGAGCACCTCCTGGAGCTTCGCGTGCGACCCGGTCGCGACCTTGCAGAAGACGTCGAAGGAGCCGGTCGTGACGTACGCCTCCAGCACCTCGGGGATCTCGGCGAGGTCGCGGCGTACGTCCTCGAGGGCTCCCTGGGAGATCTCCAAGGTCACGAACGCCTGCACCGTGTGGCCGGCGGCGGCCGGGTCGATCGTCGGCGCCCAGTCGCGGATCACGCCCGCCTCGGCCAGCTTGCGCAGCCGGCTCTGCACGGTCGCGCGGGCGACGCGGGCGACCCGGGAGAGCTCGAGGTCGCCGACTCGCGGGTGGGCGTACAAAGTCTCCAGGAGAGTGACGTCGAGGTCATCGAGGTTCATGACTCGATGGTAGTCAGATTGTCTAGTCGAGCGTGTCTATCGCTGGTCGGATCTGACAGATTGACCAGCGCTCAGTGGTCAACTTGTTTGGTGTGATCGGGCGCACTTGACTTGCCCGCATGACGCTTGCAGACACCCTCACCAACCAAGAGAAGCTCGCCGGACTCGGGCTGGCCGAGCTGGAGCAGCTCGTCGGCCTGGTGGCCTACGACGACACCTCCGACCCCTTCCCGGTCACCGGCTGGGACGCGGTCGTGTGGGCTGTCGGCAACGCCACCCAGACCGCCCACTTCTTCCAGAGCGCCTTCGGCATGGAGCTGGTCGCCTACTCCGGTCCCGAGACCGGCAACCGCGACCACCACTCCTACGTGCTGCGCAGCGGGGGAGTGCGGTTCGTGATCAAGGGCGGCGTCGCGCCGGAGAGCGAGATCATCGCCCACCACGCCCGTCACGGTGACGGCGTCATCGACATCGCCCTCGAGGTGCCCGACGTCGACCGCTGCATCGAGCACGCCCGCAAGCAGGGCGCCCGCGTCGTGGAGGAGCCCCACGACGTGACCGACGAGCACGGCACCGTACGCATCGCCGCCATCGCCACCTACGGCGAGACCCGACACACGCTGGTCGACCGGTCCGGCTACGACGGCCCCTACCTGCCCGGCTATGTCACCCGCAGCTCGACGCTGAAGAAGCCCGAGGGCGCCCCCAAGCGCCTCTTCCAGGCGCTCGACCACGTCGTCGGCAACGTCGAGCTCGGGAAGATGGACGAGTGGGTCGACTTCTACGGCCGCGTCATGGGCTTCACCAACATGGCCGAGTTCATCGGCGACGACATCGCCACCGACTACTCCGCGCTGATGTCGAAGGTCGTGGCCAACGGCAACCATCGGGTGAAGTTCCCGCTCAACGAGCCGGCGATCGCCAAGAAGAAGTCGCAGATCGACGAATACCTGGAGTTCTACCGGGGCCCCGGCGCCCAGCACCTCGCGCTGGCCACCGGCGACATCCTGGCCACCGTCGACGCGCTGCGCGACGCCGGGATCGAGTTCCTCAACACCCCCGACTCCTACTACGAGGACCCCGAGCTGCGTGCCCGGATCGGTGAGGTGCGCGTACCGATCGAGGAGCTGCAGAAGCGCGGCATCCTGGTCGACCGCGACGAGGACGGCTACCTGCTGCAGATCTTCACCAAGCCGATCGGCGACCGCCCCACGGTCTTCTTCGAGCTGATCGAGCGCCACGGCTCCCTCGGCTTCGGCAAGGGCAACTTCAAGGCCCTCTTCGAGGCCATCGAGCGCGAGCAGGAGCGCCGCGGCAACTTCTGACCATCACCCGCTGGTCGAGCCGCCGGAGCCGCTAGGCGAAGGCGTGTCGAGACCAACACGGTCGCGTACGAACTGTGTTGGTTTCGACACCGGCTCGCTGGCGCTCACCGGGCTCAACCGACGGGTCGCCGGTCAGCCGGCCTGGCTGACCAAGCGCACGGGGGCGTTGCCGGCGCCGTAGCCGTCGTAGCGCTCGCGGCGCTCGACGAGCTCGAAGAAGACCTCGCCGACGGTCTCGGTGTAGCAGTGCAGGTATTCGCCGTCGGCGTCGCGGTCGTAGAGCAGGTCGAGCTCGCGGAGGATGGCGACGAGGTCGTCGGCGAGGCCGAAGCGGGCGACCAGGTCGTCGTAGTAGTTGCCCGGGACCTTCAGCGGCCGCAGGCCGCGCTCCCGGGCGGCCGCGACGACCCCGATGATGTCGTGGCAGGCGAGCGCGACGTGCTGGGCATGGCCCTGCTGGTCGTGGGGGAGCTGCCCGGTCGGGAGCAGATTGAGCGGAAGGCGTACGCCGCCGGCCGGCGAGCTCATCACCTGGCTGCGGACGAGACCGGCTGGGCCGGCGACCTCCTGGGTCGGCTGCGGGGTCAGCGACAGCACGCTGGTGTAGAAGAGGACCGCCTCGTCGAAGCTGTGCCAGGGCTGGACCAGGTTGACGTGGTCGATGTGGGCGCCGAGCCTGTCGGTGCTCGAGGCTCCGCCGTCGAACTCGCCGATCCAGTCCGCGGCGTGCGAGAGGAAGACCTCGGTGCCGTCGGGGGAGGTGAAGGCGTGCAGCGTCTGCTCCCCGGCGTACGTCCGGCGGTGGACCGGCGGCGCCATCAGCCGCGCGGCGCGTTCGGCGGCCGGGTCCGAGTCGGCGACGTCGAAGCCGACCGCGGCGATCCTGGGCTCGGGGGAGGCGCTCGGCACGTCGTTGCACACGATCCGGGCCGAGCCCCAGGTCCACAGGCGCACCTGCTTGCTGCGGTGGCGGCCGCCGAAGTCGAATCCGAGCTGCTCGAGCAGTACCTCGACCCCGGAGGTGTCCGGCGCCTTGATCTCCACGAAGTCGAAGGCCTCCGGCGAGGCCACCTCCGGCAGCCGGGGGAGCGGGCCGGCCTCCTCGCCGAGCAGGTCGGCGGTACGGTCGGCGAGCCAGCGCAGCGAGCGCTGTGCCTGGCGCGCGGTCCGGACCGGGTCGGTCTGGCGGAAGGTGTCGTTGAAGACCTCCAGCGACAGCGGTCCGTCATAGCCGGCGCGGAGCACGTGGCCGAGGAAGGCCGGCAGGTCGAAGCTGCCCTCGCCGGGGAAGAGCCGGTGGTGACGGCTCCAGGAGAGCACGTCCATGCTGAGCGCCGGCGCGTCGGCGAGCTGGAGGAAGAAGATCTTCTCGGCCGGGATGTCCTCGATCTGCTTGGGGTCGTGGCCCCGGGAGAGGATGTGGAAGCTGTCCAGGCAGATCCCGACGTTGGGGTGGTCGGCGAGCTCCACGATCCGCCACGAACGCCGGTAGTCGTCGACGAACCGACCCCAGGCGAGCGCCTCGTAGGCGAGCCGGATGTCGTACGTGCTCGCCAGGTCACCGAGTCGGCGCAACTGTCCCGCGGAGACCTCGTCGTCGTCGACGGTCGCGGTGCCGACGTTGCTGCACACCAGCATCAGGTCGATGCCGAGCCGGCGCATCAGCCGGAACTTCGCCTCGGCCCGGTGCAGCACGTCGCCGAAGGCTGCCTCGTCGACGCCCTCGGCGTCACGGAAGGGCTGGTAGAGGTCGAGAGTGAGCCCGAGCCGGTCGGCCAGTGCCCGGATCTCCTCGGGGGACTGGGGCGCGGCGATGAGGTCGGGCTCGAAGATCTCGATCGCGTCGAATCCCGCCTCGGCCGCGGCGTACATCTTCTGGACCAGGCCGCCGCTGAGGCAGACGGTGGCGATCGAGGTGCGCATGGGTCTCCGTTCGTAGCTAATGTACGAAACGGTACATACATTGCTCCCGCTTGGGAAGTGAGTCGTGCTCTAGGCTCGGGGCATGGTTCAGTCGCGCGATGCCGAACGCACCCGGTCCGAGCTGATCGAGGTTGCCACCGAGGTCTTCTCGGAGCAGGGCTACTCGGGCGCCCGGGTCGACGAGATCGCCGAGCGCACCCGCACCACGAAGCGGATGATCTACTACTACTTCGGCGGCAAGGAGGGGCTGTTCCTGGCTGTGCTCGAGGCTGCCTACCGCCGGATCCGCGAGCTCGAGCAGAGCCTGCATGCCGGTGATCTCGAGCCGGTCGACGCGATCCGTCGTATTGCCGAGCTCACCTTCGACCACCACGTCAACCACCCCGACTTCATCCGCCTCGTCTCGGTCGAGAACATCCACCGCGGCCGGCACATGGAGAAGGTCGAGTCGCTGCGCGAGCTCGGCGCCCCGGCTGCCAGCGTCCTCGAGGAGGTCCTCGCCCGCGGCCGCGCGTCCGGTGACCTCCGTGCTGACGTCGACGCGGTCGACGTGCACATGATGATCAGCGCCTACTGCGTCTTCCAGGTCGCCAACAGCGCCACCTTCGGCTTCCTGTTCGGTCGCGACATGCTCGCCCCCGACGTTCGCGAGCGTCACCGCCGCATCCTCGGCGACATCGTCGTCGGCTGGCTCACCGCTCGCTGACACGAACCCTGAAGAGCCCGTCCCCGCGCCGCGGGGACGGGCTCTTTGCCGTGCGGGGGTTGACGACCCGGGGCGTGATGTGATCCCCTTCACTCTCGTAACGTACTAGTTCGTACATTAAGGATCGCTCAGATGAAGTCTTCGTTTCTTGTCGGCCTGATCGGCGCGGGCGTCGGACCCTCGCTGAGTCCGGCGCTGCACATGCGCGAAGGGTTCGAGCACGGGTTGTCGTACGTCTACAAGACGCTCGACATCACCGATCTGGGGATCCCGGCCGAGGGTGTGGGCGACCTGATGAGGGACGCCCGGCGGCTCGGCTTCGACGCGCTCAACATCACCCACCCGTGCAAGGAGCTCGTGATCGAGCACCTCGACCGGCTCGACGAGACCGCGGCCCGGCTCGGTGCGGTCAACACCGTGGTCTTCACCGACGAGGGTGCGGTCGGCCACAACACCGACACGACCGGCTTCGGCCACGCGCTGCGTACCGGGATGCCGGATGCCTCGCTCGGCACGGTCGTGCAGCTCGGCGCCGGCGGGGCGGGCTCGGCCGTCGCCCACGCGCTCGTATCGCAGGGGACCGACCGGCTGGTCATCGCCGACATGGACCTCGACCGCGCCCAGGCGCGCGTCGAGGAGATCCGGCGGCACCACCCGGAGAGCACGGTCGAGGCGAGCCACGTCGACAAGTTGCCCGCGCTCGTTCCCGAGGCCGACGGACTGGTCAACTGCACCCCGGTCGGCATGGCCGACCACCCCGGTACGCCGCTGGAGACGAGCCTCCTCCGCCCCGAGCTGTGGGTGGCGGACATCGTCTACAGGCCTCTGGACACCGCGCTGCTGCAGGCGGCGCGTGAGGTCGGCTGCCGGACTCTCCACGGAGGCCACATGGCGGTCTACCAGGCCGTCGACGCCTTCCGGCTGATCACCGGCATCGACCCCGATGCCGAGCGGATGCTCGCCCACCTGCGCGAGCTGGCCGCGGCCGGCTGACCCCCCAGCAATTCGAAGAGCCAGACAAACTCCACCCCCCCCACCCGTCCGCGGTCAGGAACCGCGGGCCTACCCGAGGAGGACCCGATGGCGGGACCTGACACCGACAGCAGTGCGAACCAAGAAGGCAAGACCCCGGTCCGGGCCGCGCTGGCCAGCTTCATGGGCAGCGCCGTCGAGTACTACGACTTCTTCATCTTCGGCTCTGCCGCGGCGCTGATCTTTCCGCACGTCTTCTTCCCCACAGCCGGTGACGCCGCCCTGGTGATGTCGTTCGCGACCTTCGCCTTCGCGTACGTCGCCCGGCCGGTCGGCGCGGTCTTCGTCGGCCACTTCGGTGACCGGATCGGCCGCCGGAAGGTGCTGCTGTTCACCCTTCTGCTGATGGGTGGCGGCACGTTCCTGATCGGCTGCCTGCCGTCCTACGACCAGGCCGGCTGGATCGCGCCCGCACTGCTGGTGTTCTGCCGTCTGCTCCAGGGGCTCTCGGCCGCCGGCGAGCAGGCCGGCGCCAGCTCGCTCACGCTCGAGCACGCCCCCGACGACAAGCGCTCCTTCTACACCTCCTGGACGCTCACCGGCACCCAGGGTGGTCAGATCCTGGCCGCGCTCGTCTTCATCCCGGTCGTCGCGCTGCCGGACGACATCAAGTACAGCATCGGCTGGCGGATCCCGTTCTGGCTCTCCGCGATCGTGGTCATGGTGGCGTTCTTCATCCGCAGCCGCCTCAACGAGACCCCGGAGTTCGAGGAGGCCAAGGCCAACAACGAGGTCGCCAAGCTGCCGCTCGCGGTGCTGCTGCGGGACCACTGGGCCGACGTGCTGCGCGTCATCTGCTGCGCCTTCATCGCGGCCGTCTCCACGGTCTTCGGCAACCTGGCCATCGCCTACGGTGTCGCGGTCGGCATGGTCGACTCGATCACGCTGTGGCTGGTCGTCGCGGCCAACGTCGTCGCGCTGTTCACCCAGCCGATGTTCGGCCGGCTCGCGGACCGGATCGGGCGCAAGCCGGTCTTCATCTACGGGGCCGTGGCCAGCGCGGTGATGATGCCGTTCTACCTGCTCTCGATGAGCCAGGGCAGCGAGCTGCTCGTCTTCGCGCTCGCGATCGTGACCTTCTCGTTCGGCTATGCGGCCGCGAACGCGACCTGGCCGTCGTTCTACGGCGAGATGTTCTCGACCCCGGTGCGGTTCTCCGGCGTCGCGATCGGCACCCAGATCGGCTTCCTGCTGGCCGGGTTCACGCCGTCGATCGTCACCGCTCTGGGTGGCGTGCAGGAGGGCGGCTGGGTCGTCACTGCCGGCTACACCGCGGTCGTCTGCCTCGTCGCGTCGATCGCTGCCCTGACCGCCCGCGAGACCAAGGACGTACGCACCGCCGACCTCGGTCTGCGGCGGTCCCCGGACCCGCAGGGTGCCGCCGCCTGACGACCCGACCCGCACGGAACCGCGCCGCCGCGGGCAGCGACATCACTGCCCGCGGCGGTGGCGATTGCGGCGGCGGACGACGTCCTTCAGGTCGGCGACCGGGCCCAGGTGGTCCAGCTTCTCGGGGTTGGTGACCGAGCGGATCCGCTGGACCTGGCCGTCGAGGATGTCGAGGGTCCAGGTGCCGAGGATGGCGCCGTCGGCGTCGCGAAGGATGGCTCCGGGCTCGCCGTTGAGCTCGCGCTGCTCCAGGCGGGCGCCCATGGCGAGCAGGGGTGGCACGGCCGCGACCAGGATGCGCGCGGCCTTCTCCGCACCGAACCGGCCACCGACGCCACCGGCCACGCCACCACCGTCGTTGACGGTCTCCACATCCGCCGCCAGCAGCGCCTGGAGCCGGTCGACGTCACCGTCGCGCAACGCCTCGAAGAACCGGCTCGAGAGCTCGACCCGCTTGCGCCGGTCGGCCTCGAACCGCGGCTTGCCGTCGTCCATGTGGCGCCGGGCCCGGGAGGCGAGCTGACGGCAGGCGGCCTCGGACCGGTCGACCGCTGCGGCGATGTCGGCGAAGCCGAAGTGGAAGACCTCGCGCAGCACGAAGACCGCCCGCTCCAAGGGGCTGAGCCGCTCGAGCAGCAGCAGCGCCGCCATCGACACCGAGTCGGCCAGCTCGGTCGCGCGCTCGGGGCTGGCGTAGAGGCCCGCATGCTCGTCGACGTGGGTGTCGGTCGGCAGCGGCTCGGGGAACCACGGCCCGACGTACGTCTCCCGCCGCACCCGGGCCGAGCGCAGCACGTCGAGGGAGATCCGGGTGACCACGGTCGAGAGATAGGCCTTGAGCGAGTCGGGCTCGGTCGAGGTCCCCTCCAGCCGGATCCAGGTCTCCTGCACCGCGTCCTCCGCCTCGCCCACGCTGCCGAGGATCCGGTAGGCGATCGAGAACAGCAGCGGACGCAGCTCCTCGAACTCGATCTCGGTCTCAGGTGTCACGGTCGTCCTCCTCGGTAGACATCTTCCACCCTGGGACGAGACACCGCCCGGGACTGTGACATCGCGACCTCAGCCGAGATTCACCGGCTGGGTTCCCGGACCAGCGGGGTGGCCGCTGCCGCCTGGACGCGTGCGGCGCGCGAGCGGTCCTTGACGACGAACGCGGATCCGGGACGACGCGCCTCCATCCCCAGGACCCAGACCGTGCTGCGGCAGACGATCTCCTTCACCTTCGCCGCGGGCATGCCGCGGAGACGGGCGCCCACGGCCGAGTCGTCGCGGTGGGCGAAGTTCACCAGGCCCAGCCCGCGGCCGATACTGATGCACTCGCCCACGAAGCCGATGCTGACCGGCTTCGGCTTCGAGCCCGCGAGGCGCGTGAGCACCGTCTCGGCGGCGAGCGGCCCGAGCTGGTTCGCGGCCTGGCAGCTCATCCGGTACGCCAGGCCCGAGGGCGCCGAGGCGTCGCCGGTCGCGACGATCCGGTCGTCGTCGACGCTGGTCAGGGTCTCGTCGGTGACCAGCCGGCCGAGCTCGTCGGTGGTCAGTCCGCTCGCCCGCGCCAGGTCCGGCGCGGCGAACCCGGCGGTCCAGATCGTCACCGAGCTGGGCAGCTCGCGGCCGTTGTCGAGGCGTACACGGCCGTCGAGCACCGCTGCCACCCGGACGCCCTCGATGATGCCGACGCCGAGCCGCCGCAGGGCGCGCTCGGCATCGGCGCGGCCCTTCTCGTGCAGCCACGGGCCGAGCCTGTCGCCGCAGATCAGAGCCACGTTTCGGCCGGCCTCGGCGAGCTCGGAGGAGACCTCGATGCCGGTCGGGCCGCCACCGACGACGACCACCGGTGCGTCGGCCGGCGTCGTCTCCAGCGTCGCCTTCAGTCGGGTCGCCTCCTCGTAGGTCGAGATCCCGAAGGCGTGATCCGCGGTGCCGGGCACGCGGCTCGTGCCGGCGCTGCCGACGGCGTAGACCAGGTAGTCGTACGACATCTCCTGCCCGCTGCCGAGCGCGACGGTCCGCGCGACCGCGTCGATGGAGGCCACGGTGTCGACCACCAGCCGCACGCGCGGGTTGAGCACGTCGGTGTAGGCCACCACGGCCTCCGAGGTCCCGCCGACCAGCTGGTGCAGCCGGATCCGCTCGACGAACTGGTCGCGCGGGTTGACCAGGGTGATCGCGATGTCCTCGCGCTTGGTGAGCCGGTTGGCGGCCATCACGCCGGCGTATCCGCCACCGACGACGATCACGTGGTGCTTGCTCATGGGGTCCTCCTGCTTGTTGCGGTTCATACCCCTAGGACACCGGCGATCGCCGCGCTGTGACAGGTCATTCCTTCAGCCAGGCGTCCACCTTCTCGGGGTTGGCGTCGACCCACTTCTTGGCGGCGTCGTCGGGGTTCATCTGGTCCACGGAGATGTACTTCGCGACCAGGTTCTGGTCCTCGTTGGTCCAGGAGAAGTTCTTGACCAGGTCGACCGCCGGGCTCGTGGAGTCCGCGAACTCCTTCGACACGACCTTGTTCAGGTCGTAGACCGGGTAGTCGCAGGCGACCTTGGCGGCGTCGGCGTCGCAGCCGTCGGTGTACTCGGGCAGGTCGATCTTGACCAGGTCCACCTCGCTGAGGAACCACTGCGGCTCGTAGAAGTAGCCGAGCATCGGCTTCTTGTTCTTCTCCGCATCGCGGAACGCCTCGATGAGGGCGGTCTCGCTGCCGGCGTAGACGACCTTGTAGTCGAGCTTCAGGTTGCTCACCAGCGCCTCGTCGTTGGTGACGAAGCCCGGGTCGCCGTCATAGAGCGTGCCCTTGTCCCCGGACTCGGTGGTCTTGAACAGGGAGGCGTACTTGTTGAGGTTGTTCCAGTCCGTGATGTCGGGGTACTTCTCCGCCATCCACGGCGGTACGTACCAGCCGATGACTCCCTCGTTGCCGGTCGACCCGAAGTCGACGGCCGAGCCGTCACCGCCCTGGTCGGCCATGTACTTCTTCTGCAGCTCGGGGTGGCCCCAGTTCTCCACGACGACGTCGACCTCGCCGCTGCCGAAGCCCTTCCAGGAGACCTGCTCGTCGAGGTCCTTGTAGTTGACCGTGCAGCCCAGCTGGGTCTCGGCGACGTGGCCGAGCACGTGGGCGTCGGCCTCGTAGCCGACCCATGGGTTGATCGCGACGTCGAGGTCGCCGCACTCGGTGTCGCCATCGGCGGTCGCGTTCTCGATCGAACCACCGCCACATCCGGTCAGGGTGATGGCCAGGCCGAATCCGGCCAGGACAGCCGCGACTGTGCGCGGGCGCTTGAGTTCCATGCTGTTGCCTCTCGGGAAGGGGGTGTGGAACATCGCCGGGTCTCAGGCCCGCGAAGATGTGGACGCGGCGGACGCCCGCTGGGCGCCGTACGTCGTGATGCGGTCGAGCATGATGCCGATCAGCACGATGGTGAGTCCGGCGGCGAGACCGCGGCCGACGGCGCTGGACTGACGGAAACCGGTCACCACGTCGAAGCCCAGCGCGCCGGCACCCGCCATGCCGCCGATGACGACCATCGACAGCACGTAGAGCAGGCCCTGGTTGGTCGCAAGCAGCACGGAGCTGCGCGCCATCGGCAGCTGGACCTTGGTGATCATCTGCCAGGCTGAGGAGCCCGCCATCTCGGCGGCCTCGATCGTGTTGGGGGAGACCGCGCGCACGCCGTCGGCGACCAGCTTGATCGCGACCGGAGCGGCGTAGACGACGCCGGCGAGCATCGCGGTGAAGCGGTTGGGGCCGAACAGGATCAGGATGGGGACGAGGTAGACGAACGGCGGCAGGGTCTGGCCCATGTCGAGGATCGGCCGCAGACCGATGTCGACCCGGTTGCTGCGGCCCATGAGCACGCCGAAGACCACCGCGAGCAGCACCACGACGACGGTCGCCACCAGACAGGCGGTGAGGGTCTCCATGGCGTGGTTCCACAGGCCGAGGCCGAGGATCATACCCAGGCAGAGGACGGTCGCGACCGCGGCGCGGCGGCCACCGACCACGGCCGCGATCGCCAGGATGGCGGCCGCTGTCACGAACCACGGGGAGTCCGCGAAGAGGCTCTGGATCGGGTTGAGGGCATAGTCGGTGAACCCACGCTGGATGCCGTCCGTCAGTTGCGACAGGTCGCTGCGCAGCCACTCGCCGAAGCGGTCGACGGCGTTGCGCAGCGGCGTGCCGAGGTCGGGCTGCGACGGGAACTCGTTGGCCCAGATGTAGTTGTGGGACAGGTAGAGCGCGATCAATGTGCCGACCGTCGCGACGGCCAGGCCGATGCGACGGAACGGGCCACCCCGCTCGCCGGCACGGGCGGCGAGCTCGGCGCGGAATCCGGCCGCGGTCATCGACCGGTCGAGCATGACGGCCATGATCACGATCGCGATGCCGGCCACGAACGAGGTGCCGAGCTGACCGCGTTTGAGGCCGTCGAGCACGGGCTGGCCCAGGCCCGGGCTGTCGATGTACGCCGCGATGGTCGCCATCGAGAGCGCCGCCATCATGGTCTGGTTGATGCCGGCGATGATCGTGCGTTTGGCCATCGGCAGCTCGACGTTCCAGAGCCGCTGGAGGCCGGTCTGACCGAGCGAGTCGGTCGCCTCGATCACCGGGCCGGAGACCGACCGGATGCCGTGCGCGGTGATCCGGATGACCGGTGGCGCGGCGTAGATCAGCGTCATCATCACCGCGGCCGCCGGACCGATCCCGAAGAGGATGCTCATCGGCAGCAGGTAGACGAACGGCGGCATCGTCTGCATGACGTCGAGGATCGGCGTGACGAGGGCGGACACGCGCCGGCTGTGTGCCATCAGGACACCGATCGCGATGCCGGCGATGCACGAGACCACGACCGCGAAGAAGGTCACGATCAGGAGGTCGATGGCGTCGTTCCAGTAGCCGAGCACCCCGAAGGCGAGGAAGCACGGCACCACCAGCGCGACCGTGCGCCAGCCGGCCGCGGCGTACGCCACCAGGGCCGCCAGCGCAATGGTGCCGAGCCAGCCGATCTGCGGTAGCGGGCGCGGGAACCGGGCGACGGTGAAGATGCTCTGAAGCCACGCGAAGACGCTGTCGACGAGGTCGGCGATCGCGCCCGCGAGGTTGATCACCAGGTTGCTGCCGTCTGATGCGGCCTGCTCGACCCAGGCGCTGCGGTCGCCGAGCCAGTCGAAGACCGGTGTGCGGGCCGAGCCCCCGATCGCCAGCGTGTACTGATCCTTGAAGAGCGCCCACGCCAGCACCCACACCGCGAGCAGGACGAGCAGCGAGGTCGCGCGCCAGTGGCGGCGCAGGGTCGTCAGCGCCGGTGATCCAGCCGGCTCCTGGTCACGGTGCTCGCCGCCGCTGGGTGCGGGACGTTCGAGTGTCGATGTGGACATGCCACTCACTCCCCGGCCCCGGGCCCGGCCTCAGGACCGGTCTCCGTGACCGTCTCCTCCTCGGCGACGACCACGCGCAGGATGGTCTCGTCGTCGACGATGCCGATCAGCTCGCCGTTCTCGACGACGCGCACGGGATGGGCAGAGGCGAGGGCCGCGCGGGCGGCCTGCCACACGACCGTGTCGGGGTCCATGGCGGGCCCGTCGAGGGAGTCCCCGGGACGTACGGGCTGCATGACATACCGCAGGGTCAGCACATGCCCCTTCGGGACCTCGCTGACGAAGTCGCGGACGTAGTCGTCGGCAGGGTGGGCGACGATCTCGGCGGCGGTGCCGAGCTGCACCATCTCGCCGTCGCGCATGATGAGGATCCGGTCCCCGAGCTTGATGGCTTCCTGGAGGTCGTGGGTGATGAAGACCATGGTCTTGCCGACCTCGTGGTGCAGTCGCACGATCTCGTCCTGCATGTCGCGCCGGATCAGCGGGTCGAGTGCGGAGAACGGTTCGTCGAAGAAGAGCACCTGCGGGTCGACCGCGAGCGCACGGGCCAGCCCGACGCGCTGCTGCATGCCGCCGGAGAGCTGGTCGGGGAAGGAGTTCTCGTAGCCCGACAGGCCGACCAGGTCGACCATCTCCTGGGCCCGGCGCCGGCGCGCGGCCTTCCCCTCGCCACGGACCTCGAGGCCGTAGGCCACGTTGTCGATCACCGTGCGGTGCGGGAGGAGGCCGAAGTGCTGGAAGACCATCGACATGTGTCGGCGCCGCATGTCGCGCAGCTTGCCGGAGGGGAGGGAGGTGATCTCCTCGCCGTTGACGACCACGCTGCCGGCGGTGGGCTCGATGAGCCGGTTGAGCAGCCGGACCAGGGTCGACTTTCCCGACCCCGACAGGCCCATGATCACGAAGACCTCGCCCGGCTGGACGTCGAAGGAGATGTCCTTCACCGCGGCGACGCAGCCGGTCTTCGCCTGCAGGTCCGTGCGGGACAGCTTCGCGTCGCCGGAGCCGATGATCCTGTCCGCCTTGGCGCCGAAGATCTTCCACAGCCCCTCGACCCTGAGGGCGGGCGGGGTGGCGGCAGCCACGTCGGTAGCTCCTGGGACGGTGGTGCCCTCTGTGTCCGTGGTCCGGATGGTCATGCCAGCTCACCTGTCCTGACCGCCGGCTCGGGATCGAGCGGACTGCCCTCGCGGTAGTTGTAGAAGGGAACCTCTGACGGCGGCAGCGGAGTCTTGCCGAGGATCAGGTCGGCAGTCTTCTCGGCCACCATCATCACCGGGGCGTAGATGTTGCCGTTGGTGACGTAGGGGAAGACGCTGGCATCGCAGACCCGCAGACCGTCGGTGCCGTGCACCTTCATGCTCAGCGGGTCGGTCACGGCCATCTCCCCGGTGCCCATCGCCGCGGTGCACGAGGGGTGCAGTGCGGTCTCGGCGTCCTCACGCACCCACTCGAGGATCTCCTCGTCGGTCTCCACCGACGGTCCGGGGGAGATCTCCCCGTCGTTGTACGCCGCGAACGCAGGCTGGTTGAGGATGTCGCGCGCGACCCGGATCGCCTCCACCCACTCCTTGCGGTCGGTCGGCGTCGAGAGGTAGTTGAACCGCATGGACGGGTGCACGCGCGGGTCCTTGGACTCGATGCGCACCCAGCCGCGGGTGTCGGCGTACATCGGGCCGATGTGGACCTGATAGCCGTGACCCTCGGTCGGGCTGGTGCCGTCGTAGCGGATCGCGATCGGCAGGAAGTGGAACATCAGGTTGGGGTAGTCGACATCCTCGTTGGAACGGCAGAATCCGCCGCCCTCGAAGTGGTTGGTCGCGCCCAGGCCCTTGCGCTGGAACAGCCACTGCCAGGCGATCTTCGGGCGCTGGTGCCAGGCCAGGCCGGGGGCGATCGAGACCGGCTGCTTCGAGGCGTACTGGATGTAGACCTCGAGGTGGTCCTGCAGGTTCTCGCCGACGCCGGGCAGGTGGTGGACCAGCGGGATGTCGTGCTGCGCGAGGAGCTGGCGGTCGCCGATGCCGCTGAGCTGGAGCAGCTGCGGGGTGTTGATTGCGCCGCCACAGAGGATCACCTCACCAGCATGGACGGTGTGCCTGCGGGCAGCGCGGCCGACGCCGCGGGTGTATTCGACGCCGGTCGCGCGGGGCGTGTCGCCGGTGGTGTCGAAGAGGATCTTCTCGGCGAACGCGAACGTCTGGACGGTGAGGTTCGGGCGCTTCTTCGCGGGGTGCAGGTAGGCCCGGGCGGCCGACCAGCGACGGCCGCGCTTGACGTTGCGGTCGAAGGGCGCGAAGCCCTCCTGACGGTAGCCGTTGACGTCGTCGGTCAGCGGATAGCCGGCCTCTTGGACCGCGTCGAAGAACGCGCCGAAGAGGGGGTTCTCGCACTTGCCGCGTTCGAGGTGGAGCGGGCCTTCGCCGCCGCGCCAATCATCGGCCCCAGAGCTGCCGTCGGCCAGGTGTCGACTCTCCATCCGCTTGAAGTAGGGCAGGCAGTGGGCGTAGTCCCAGGTCTCCATGCCCGGGTCGGAGGCCCAGCGCTCGTAGTCCAGCGGGTTGCCGCGCTGGAAGATCATGCCGTTGATGCTGCTGGAGCCACCGAGGACCTTGCCGCGGGCGTGGTAGACCTTGCGGCCACCCATGTGCGGCTCCGGGTCGGTCTCGTACTTCCAGTCGTAGAACCGGCTGCCGATCGGGAACGGGAGCGCCGCCGGCATGTGCACGAACGGGTCGATCTTGTAGTCGCTGTGCCCGGCCTCGAGCACCAGGACGCGGTGAGCGGGGTCCTCGCTGAGACGCGCGGCCAGTGCGCTGCCGGCCGAACCACCGCCGACGATCACGTAGTCGTACTGCTTGTCCATCGAAGTAGCTCCTGCTCTCACGCGCCGAACCAACGGCTGGGCTCGGGGGTGGTGTTGTGCCAGATGTGCTTCGCCTCGCGATATTCGTCCAGGCCGGCCATGCCGAGCTCGCGGCCGACGCCGGACTGCTTGAACCCGCCCCACTCGGCCTGCGGCACGTAGGGGTGGAAGTCGTTGATCCAGACGGTGCCGGCACGCAGCCCCGCGGCGATGCGGCGCGCTCGGTCGGGATCGGAGGTCCACACCCCGCCGGCCAGACCGAAGATCGTGTCGTTGGCCAGGGCCAGGGCCTCGTCCTCGGTGCGGAAGGTCTCCACGGTCAGCACCGGCCCGAAGGACTCCTCACGCACGACGGACATCCCGGCGGTGCAACGGTCGAGCACCGTGGGCGGGAAGAAGTAGCCATCGGCGTACTCGGGGTCGGTGAGGCGGGCGCCGCCGCAGCGCAGCACGGCGCCCTCGGCGATACCGGCCTCGACGTACGCCGTCACCTTCTCCAGGTGCGGCAGCGAGATGAGCGGGCCGGTCTCCGCCTTGTCGTCGAAAGGGCCTCCGAGCCGGATGGCGGATGCCCGCTCGACGAGCGCGTCGACGAACTCGTCGTGGATCGACTCCTCGACCAGGAGGCGGGCGCCGGCGGAGCAGACCTGCCCGGAGTGGAGGAAGACCGCGGTCAGCGCGTTGTCGAGTGCCGTCTCGCGGTCGGAGTCGGCGAAGACGATGTTGGGGTTCTTGCCGCCGAGCTCGAGGGCGACCTTCTTGACCGTGGCAGCGGCCGTGGCCATCAGGTGCTTGCCGGTCTCGAGACCGCCGGTGAAGGAGAGCAGGTCGACCCGCGGGTCCTCCGCGAGCGGAGCGCCCGCGACCGGCCCGGCGCCGAGGACGAGGTTGCCGACGCCCGCCGGCAGCCCGGCCTCGGCGAGCAGCCTCATCAGGTGGATGGCGGTGTGTGGCGTCAGCTCGCTCGGCTTGAGGACGAAGGTGTTGCCCGCGGCGAGCGCCGGGGCGACCTTCCAGGCCGTCTGGAGGAGCGGGTAGTTCCACGGCGTGATGAGAGCGCAGACACCGACGGGCTCGTGGACGATCACCGACTCGACCTCGGGCCGGTCGGTGACGACCGGGCGAGTGTGGTCCTCGCCGGCGAGCCGCGCGTAGTGGTCGAAGACGGCGACGATGTCATCGATGTCGAGCTCGCTCTCCACCAGGCGCTTGCCCGTGTCGAGCGACTCGGCCCGGGCCACCAGCTGCTTGTCGCGCTCGAGCAGACGGGCGACCCGCTCCAGCAGGGCACCACGCTCGGCCGCCGAGGTGCGGGGCCATGGTCCCTCGTCGAAGGCGCGGCGTGCCGCGGCGATCGCGGAGCGGGTGTCCTCCGCTCCGGCCTCAGCAACGGTTCCGACGACCGCGCCGTCAGCGGGACAGCGGATCTCCCGCTGGTCGCCCGACTGCGCGGGCGACCAGCGCCCGTCGATGTAGATCTCGGCCATGCAACCTCCAGCATCGTGTTGCTCAACAGGCAACCGCGGGTGAATTGCAGAAGATCCTGCGCGGATGCGAAGGGCCAGGGCAAGGGCTTGTGGGACAAAATTGTTGCAGGCGGTACAAAATTGTTGCAGCTGTTACAAATGGCTCGAACCAGTTGTTAGAGTCGCCGCATGACGATCGCGACCACCGCGCCCGCCAAGGATCCGCAGCGCCGTGCTGCCTGGGCCGAGCTGGCGACCGACTACGTCCACGCCAACGGTCTGATCGGGCTGAGCCTGCGCCCGCTGGCGGCCGAGCTGGGCACCAGCAACCGGGTCCTGCTCTACCACTTCGGCACCAAGGACCAGCTGGTCGCCGACGTGCTCCGCACCTCCAACGAGCGGTCGGTCGCCGCGGTCGCCGCGCTCGAGCCCTCCAAGGACCTGCGGCTCGCCGTCCACGACCTCTGGTCGGTGATGGAGGGCGACCGGTGCAGCTGGATCTATGTGGAGGCGGCCGCTCTCGGCCTCTTCGGCAAGGAGCCGTACGCATCGGCGGTCCGCGAAGCCAACTCGCTGTGGATCGCCGGCCTCATCGCGCATCTGGAGAAGTCCGGTGTGGGTCCCGCGGTCGCCGAACGGGCTGCCCACGTCATCGACGCCGCCTTCCAGGGTCTCCAGCTCAGCCTGGGCCTCGACGGCAGCCTCCCGGAGCGTGCTCGCTCCGTCGACGATCTTGCGGCCGCCGTCGCCGCTCTGGCCTGACCGGGGCCTTCGCGGTGCGGCTCTGCCGGCGATGGGGGAGCGACGTGTCCGCGGAGGAGAAGGTCAGCGGAGCAGGTCGGTGAGGTCGATCTTGACCGGGAACGGCAACGGGACGTCGAGCCGGTCGCGGAAGATCCCGATCGGGACGTAGGCGTTGGTGAGGTCGTCGCGCTCGTAGACGTGGATCGCGGGCGCGCCGTCCTCGTTCTCGATGCGCCAGTAGTGGGCGATGCCCGCCTCGGCGTACTTCTGCGGCTTCACCGCCCGGTCGCGGTGCTCGGACTCCGGCGAGACCACCTCGACGACGAGAGCCACCGAGCTCGCATCGTAGAAGGACGCCTGGTCGGAGATCCGCGCCGTGCTCACCAGCACGTCCGGCTCCGGCCGGTTGCGCCTGTCGAGCACCACCGTCAGCTCCCGATCGACCTCGAACCCGTCAGGCGCCTGCGCCGTCAGCGCGTTGGTCAGGGCCGTGACGAGCCGACTGTGCCAGCGGCGCTGCGGTGACATATTGAAGACCAGAGCTCCGTCGATGAGTTCGGTATGACGCGGCGCCTCGACGAGCATGTCGAGGTCTTCGGAGTACCAACCCTCCTCACGGGGAGGGTGCATCCAGTCGGGCAACGCGGTCATGTCTTCGAGGATACCGCCTGATTCTTCTCGAGGATCGCGTAAGCGTCTGTTGCTTCGTGGGGTCGGCGGCGAGGGTGTGGCGCAGCGGATTCAGTTGGGCACGGGCTTGGGGCTGTAGCTGGTGTCCGGGGAAGGTTGAGGTCTCGTCGTGCGGGCGCGACTACAGGCGTGGGGAAGTCTCCGCACCGGTGGGGAACACCTGCGGAAACGGGCCGGCACGGCGATCACCCCGGCCAGGATGAATCAGAACCCTGGCAGGTCTCAGGGGCGACGGGTGAACCGGATGGTGCCATCCGGTAGTCGCTCATGGGTGTACGCCGGGGCGTGCGCGAGCCGGTGATGATGAGGGCAGAGCAATGCCCCGTCCTTCAGGTCGGTCTTCCCGCCTGCTGCCCAGGGGTCGAGGTGGTGGGCGTCGCACCATTCCGGTGGCATGTCACACCCTTCGGCCTGGCAGCACTTCTGCTGGAGCCGGAGTGCTTTGCGTTGGATGGGTTGGAAGAACCTGCTCGCTCGGCCGGCGTCGAGGACCTCACCATCACCGCCCAACACCCAGGGGATGATGGTCGCGTTGCACGCCATCCGCCGGGCCTCAGCCGCGGTGATCGTGGCCCCGTTGGTCTCGTCATAACCCAGGGTGGCGACCCCGAGGTCCTTGCGGAGCTCCTCGAGCGAGATCACCACATTCACGGTGGTCGCATCGCCCCCGTGGCGGGGCAGCGC
>NZ_JBHVGB010000080.1:0-24963 GCF_042801335.1 Nocardioides sp. NPDC057577
CGGTTCTACGCCTCGGTCCCGAGCAACTTGAAGAACCCGGTCTGGCTGGCGGAGCAGGCCGAAGAGCTCGCGGCCGAGAAGGGTCTGCAGATCACGGTCTGGGACGAGAACGAGCTCGAGAAGGACGGCTTCGGAGGCATCGTCGCGGTCGGTCAGGGCTCGGTGACTCCGCCGAGGCTGATCCGGCTCGACTACAGCCCCCGCAAGACCGGACGGCTGAACTCGTCGAGGAAGACGCCGACGGTGGTGCTGGTCGGCAAGGGCATCACCTTCGACACCGGTGGGCTCAACATCAAGCCCAGCGACGGCATGCTCAACATGAAGCGGGACATGACCGGCGGCGCGGTGGTGCTTGCCGTGATGGCGGCGCTGGCCGAGGTCGGCTGCCCGGTCAAGGTCGTCGGACTCATCGCCGCCGCCGAGAACTCCATCTCCGGTTCGGCGATGCGCCCCGGTGACGTGGTCACCCACTACGGCGGCCGCACCTCCGAGGTCACCAACACCGACGCGGAGGGCCGGCTCGTGCTGGCCGACGCGATGGCGTACGCCGTGGACAAGCTCAAGCCGGCGGCCCTGGTCGA
Source organism: Nocardioides sp. NPDC057577 (assembly GCF_042801335.1). NCBI lineage: Bacteria > Bacillati > Actinomycetota > Actinomycetes > Propionibacteriales > Nocardioidaceae > Nocardioides > Nocardioides sp. NPDC057577. The sequence goes on from NZ_JBHVGB010000080.1 coordinate 582, forward strand.
CATCGCCACTCTGACCGGTGCGATGCGGGTGGCGCTCGGGCAGACGATGGCCGGCTACTTCGCCGACGACGACGCGCTGGCCACGCGGCTGGCCGAGGCGTCCGAGATCTCCGGCGAGACGCTGTGGCGGATGCCGTTGGTCGCCGACTACGAGGACAAGCTCTCCTCGAAGGTCGCCGACGCCGACAACGCCCCCGGTGGGCCCGGCGCCATCACCGCCGCGCTCTTCCTGCACCACTTCACCGGTGGCGTCCCGTGGGCCCACGTCGACGTCGCCTGCGGTGACGCGTACGCCGACGTCCACGAGCTCACTCCCGGCCCCACCGGTTTCGGTGCCCGGGTCCTCCTCACCTGGCTCGCCGGTGAGGATCCGCTGGCGCGCGTAGGCTCCTGACGCCCGCGAACCTGTCGTGACCCTGGGGAGGGTGATCCGAACGGCGTTCGGACAACTCTCCCCAGGGGTTCGGCTACGGGTTTTGTACGGGCAGGCTACGGGAGCCCCAGCACACTCGGTCCTGCGATCGTGGGTCGACCTCGGACCGTAGGTCACCTAGTCGAAAGGACTCTTCATGAGAGCCAGACTCCTGGTGCTCGTCGCCGCCTTGCTGCTTCCGCTCGGACTGCTCACGATGGCGTCGCAACCGGCGCAGGCTGCGAGCGGGATCCGTGTGAATCTCGCCGAGATCAAGCAGTCGAACGCGGCGCTGACCAGCAAATACTCGTACTTGAGCTCACACCGCACGTGGAAGGCGTGGAAGCCTCGTATCGCGCCCGTCAGCAACGAGATGTCCGCTATCCAGCAGGCCATCGGCTCCGGGCAGGCCGCCCAGACGGTCGAGAGGGCTCGCTCCGCCTTTGTCAGCTACGCCCGTGCACATCGCTACGCCAAGGCGCTCAGCGCGCTTCGGAATCTGATCAAGGCCGTCAACCGGATGATCGACAGCCACGACCGAGCCAACTGGTGCGCCACTCACTTGTGCTGACCTGAGGCCCCGTCCGGAAGCAGGCTCAGGCCTCGAGCTTCCGCGCGAGCAGGAGGCCGTCGCCCACCGGGAGCAGCAGCGGGATCAGATCGTCGTTGTCGGCGACCCGCTGGTTGAGCTCGCGGATGGTGGCGGTCTCCTCGTCGCGCACGGACGGGTCCGCCACGCGGTCGTGCCACAGCGCGTTGTCGAAGGCGACGACGCCGCCGGGACGGAGCAGACGCAGTGCTTCCTCGAGGTAGGCGGAGTATTCGGTCTTGTCGCCGTCCACGAAGACCAGGTCGTAGTGGTTGTCCGTGAGGCGGGGGAGCACGTCGAGGGCGGCGCCGGCGATGCACCGAGCCTGCCGCTGGCCGAAGCCGGCCTCGGTGAAGCTCTGCCGGGCCAGTCGCTGGTGCTCGGTCTCGATGTCGACGGTGGTCAGGACCCCTTCGGGACGCATGCCGCGCAGCAGCCACAGTCCGGAGACACCGGTGCCGGTGCCGACCTCGACGACGTTCTTCGCGTCGAGGACGGAGGCGAGGAAGCGCAGCGCCGCTCCGCCACCGGGCCCGATCGGCGCGACTCCGACCTCCTCGGCCCGGGATCGGGCGGCTGCGAGGAGGTCGTCCTCCGCGACGAACTCGTCGGCGTAGGTCCAACTTGCGGTCGAAACAGGGCTGGTCACACCGCAAAACCTAACCTGTTTCGCGCAACGGTGCGGGAACGCCTGATCCAACTTGTGCGTTGGAAGAGCACGGGAAGAGGAAAAATAGGAGCCTCACAGGCAACTCTCAGCCCTTCCGGTCCCAGGCGATCTAACGTAGGAGATGTCAGCGATCAGCGAGACAGACGACAGGAGCACCATGACCGCGGAGCCCACGCAGACCCCGACCGTAGAGCCGGGTGTTCCGACGTGGGACGAGATCGTGGAGAAGCACTCCGACCGGGTCTACCGGCTCGCTTACCGTCTCACCGGCAACCGCCACGACGCGGAGGACCTCACCCAAGAGGTCTTCGTGCGCGTCTTCCGCTCTCTCGACACCTACAGCCCCGGCACCTTCGAGGGCTGGCTGCACCGGATCACCACCAACCTCTTCCTCGACCAGGCCCGTCGTAAGCAGCGGATCCGCTTCGATGCCCTCTCCGACGAGCGCGCCTCGCGCTTGACGAGCAGCGGCCCGACGCCGGACGTGGCCTACACCGACCAGCGCTTCGACGACGACATCGAGCGCGCGCTGGCCACGCTGCCACCCGACTTCCGGGCCGCGGTCGTGCTCTGTGACGTGGAGGGGCTCTCCTACGAGGAGATCTCCGAGATCCTCGGTGCCAAGCTCGGCACCGTCCGCTCGCGAATCCACCGCGGCCGGGCGATGCTCCGTGACGCCCTCGCCCACCGCGCCCCGCGCGGCGGACGACTGCGTCACTCCGGGCCCAAGGTGTTGTGGGGCGGGGCTTCATGAGTCTGCTCGGCAACCACCTCGGCGCGCGCACCAGCGCCCTTCTCGACGGGCAGCTCCCCGTAGTGGAGGAGGAGCGCGCCTGGGCGCACGTGCACGAGTGCTGCGCCTGCCGCCGCGCCGTGGAGCGAGAGGGCTGGCTCAAGCGACGCCTGGCCGGCCTCAGCGTCGACCCCGGAGTCACCGCGCCTGCTGACCTGAAGGGCTCGCTCCGTGGCGGCGCCCTGGCTGCCTCGGTGTGGCCGGCCGACGACCTCGACGAGGCCTACTCCGACCCCCGGTCGATGCGGCGTACGTTGGTGATGGTCGCCGCCGGTGGCGGTGCCGTCAGCGCCGCCGTGTTCGGCATGTTCACCTTCGCCGCCGCGCCGGCCGACGCGCCGGTCCCCAGGAATCTCCCGATCACCGCGGTCACCCAGGTCCCGGGCACCCCGGGCGCTCCCGTCGTCGCCCACGTACGCCGCTGAACGTCGGCGCGGCGACCCGACACGAGACCCGGGCTGCCGATTGTTGGTGCGGGTGGGAAGAATGGGTGTCGTGACGCAGGAACCACAAGACGACCAGTCGCGGCCGATCTCCCGTTGGGCACCACCGTCCGACGTGCCCCCGGCCGGGCAGCCGTCCCCTGAAGACCTTGTCGACGACGAGCGGGACACGGCCGAGGTGCCGTTGCCGGGCATGCCCGCACCCGCAGCCGCGCCGGTTCCGGCAGCCGACACCGCTCCGCTGCCGCCCTTGGTGCCGCCACCGCCGGGCGGATCCCTGCCCGGGTTCGATGTCCCTCCTGCGCCACCGCCCTCACCCCGGACCGACTCCTCGCCGCGACGCCGCGTCCCTGGCCCGATCTGGGCGCTCGCGGCCGCGGTCGCGTTCCTGCTCGGCGTGCTGGGGGGCTATGCGGGCGGCGTGCTCGAGGACCAGGACGACATGTCCAGCCTGGCCGGCGGTGGTCTCGACCCGGGCTCGATCGAGACCGACGCGCCCCTGGAGGCTGACGACGCCAGCATCGTGAAGGTGGCCGCGACGCTGCTGCCCTCGACGGTCCAGATCTTCGCCGAGTACCAGGGCGTCGAGGACGCCGCGACCGGCTCCGGGTTCGTCTTCGACCGGAACGGCCACGTGGTGACCAACAACCACGTCGTGGCGGACGCGGCCAAGGCCAAGGGCAGCATCGAGGTGGTCGACCACAAGGGTCGCCGCTACAAGGCCGACGTGATCGGCCGCAGCGCCGTCTACGACCTCGCGGTCCTCGACGTTCCCGAGGTCAAGGAGCTCGAACCGGCCTCGCTCGGCAGCACGTCCCGGCTGAGGATCGGCGAGGGCGTCGTCGCCATCGGGTCGCCGCTGGGCCTCAGCTCCACGGTGACCTCGGGCATCGTCAGTGCGCTCCAGCGCCCGGTGAGCACCGGGCAGACCGAGGACGACACCTCCTACATCAACGCCGTCCAGACCGACGCGGCGATCAACCCCGGCAACTCGGGCGGTCCGCTGGTCAACCTCGTCGGCCAGGTCATCGGGGTCAACTCGGCCATCGCGACGGCCGGTGGGGGAGAAGGCGGAGAGGGCGGCAGCATCGGCGTCGGCTTCGCGATCCCGATCGACCAGGTCAAGGTGACCGCGGCGCAGATCCTGAAGACCGGCAAGGCGACCTACCCGATCGTGGGAGCCTCCGTCGACGTGCAGGCTGCCGACCACAACGGAGCGCTGATCTCGGTGGTCGACGCCGGCTCGCCGGCTGCCGCCGGTGGACTCAAGGACGGCGACCGGGTGACCAAGGTGGGAGACGTCACCGTCACCGACGGGATCGGCATGATCGTCGCCATCCGTGCTCACCAGCCGGGGGAGACGATCGAGTTCACGGTGATGCGCAACGGCGCCCGCCACGAGCTCAAGATCAAGCTGGAGGCGCAGACCGAGAACCTCGCCTGACCAGCCAGAAAAGACGCGAAGAGCTGCTCGGCACGATGCCTGGCAGCTCTTCGCGTTGTTGTGGGGAAGGTTTAGTTGTGGGGGTTGAGGTTGCTTTGACTCAAGAAGCGTCCGGCGTGGCGGCGGGCGCAGCAGGCTCGGCCTCGACGAACGGGTGGTCGGCCACGAAGGCCTTGGTCTGCGAGTACATGTCATCGATGAACTTCTCGAGGACGCTGGACTCAACGCGCCACTGGCCGCGCCCGCCGATCTTGATGGCGGGGAGCTCACCACGGCGGACAAGGGCATAGACCTGTGCGCTCGAGGTGTTGAGCACCTCGGCGACGTCGGCAAGAGTCAGGAAGCGGGGGGTACCAGACATAAGGATCAGTCTCCCAGACTCTGCAAGCGGCCGTAAACCATCGCGCCAACCTGTTAGTCCGCATTAGGTACTGTTGCGCTGCTTTGTGGATGCGTGGTGGGTGAACCGTGAAGCAGAGACGCGCTATGCAGCGAAGAGCAGATACAACCCACCGACAGTGAAGCCGACCATCGTGAGCAGAAGCGGGATCTGCCCGGTCACCAGGTGCTGCGGCGGAAGCACCTGGAGCGCGCGGATGTGGGCCGACCAGACTCCCAGCACGTGTCCGGTGATCACCGCGGCCACCTTGATGACGGCCAGCAGCGTGGCGTGGAAGGCGAAGAAGTAGGACACCGGCATGTCCGCGGTTCCGAACCAGTCGCTTCCGTTTCCGAACGGATCCGAGGCGTTGCGCAGCGTTGCCAGCCCGCTCTCCCAGAAGTAGCTGAGGTAGTGGGCCACGACGTAGCCGACGATGATCGGCACCAGCGACGGCGCCAGCTCGGCGGGCAGGGCCCGGCGCGGCACGTCGCCGACGCCGGTCAGCATCGTCCCGGCGCAGTAGAACCCGGCCACGAGCAGCGGGAACGCGATCAGTGCGACGTTGCTGATCAGATAGGCAGTGCTGCCCGACATCTCCGGGTTCTGCACGAACTGGAGCCACGCCGGCGACTCCCGGTAGGAGTCGTAGACGATGGTGCCGAAGAGGACCGAGACGACCGCGACCAGGCCCGGCGTCGGCCGCAGGGTGTCCAGGTTGCCGAGCGGGGTCCGCAGGACCAGGTTGCCGGCCTGTGTACGTCCCCACACCGACAGCTTCGCGGTCAGCGAGGAGTAGACCTCGAACGGGTCGCAGCGCTCCAGGAACTTCTCGCCGAAGAGCACGCCGCCGAGAATCATCACGGCCAGGTAGACGGCCAGCCAGAGGCGTACGGGGCCGAGGTAGTTGTTCTCCGGGTAGACCAGCTCGAGCCAGGCGAAGGCGAGGATGGTGAACGCGGCCGGCCAGAGGCCGAGGCGCTCGGGCAGGCGGAGCGGCGGATCGCCGGCACCGCGCAGCCACGTCAGTCCGGCCACGATCGTGCGGGCCGGGCTGATCGCCCTCCAGACCCGTCCGAAGAGGAGGGAGAACGGGACGAGGCCGACCCACAGCCAGACGTACGTCATCCCGAAGATGGGGTTGTTGGCGTTGTCGGAGCCGGCGAAGGCGACAAGCACGAAGTAGGCGAAGATCAGCAGCCCGACGACGCGCCACAGTGCGGTCCAGGCGGGGGAGTCGACGACACGCCCGAGACGCGGCAACGGCCAGCCGCGTGGGTTGCGTACGCCCACCACCTGGCCCTCGGCGGCGCGCTTGGTGGTCAGCACCAGCAGCCCGAAGGAGACGAGGAGGGCGAGGACCGCGCCCGCGATGACGTACTCGAGGGGTAGCGGCAGGTCCTGTCGACCACCCACGCCGTGCGTGAGGATCCCCGAGGAAAGGTTCACTGCACCTCGAGGGTGACGATGGTCTTGCCGAGAGTGTGCGACTCCACCTCGTACTGACCGGGGATCTCGAACGCGCCCAGGCTGATCCGGGTGGTGCCCACGCCGTAGGCGGCGGACTGCTCCGGATCGGAGTGCACGTGGATCTCGCCGGCGGCGTCGGCGGTCACGTCGAGCTCGACTGCGTGGCCGACGGGTACGTCGACCTGGGTCCCGTGCGGGTCGACCGAGTCACCGGAGAAGTTGATCTCGACGACCACCGGGTCGCTGTCGTTGCTGGGCTCGGTGGCGACGTTGTTTCCGCAGGCTGTCGCTATGGACGCGATCCCGCAGATTGCTGCCACGACCGCGATGATCCGGGCCGTGAGGCGCATTACTCCCCCGTTTCGTGGGCTAAGTTCGAGCTGGCTTCTGCCACAATCGCACATGAACCAAAGAGGGGGCTGAGAGGGCATGAGCGAGCGCCAGCGAGCGACCATAGGCCTCAGGCCGCCGCGTCCGTACGATGGCGCTTGCGCTACGGAGGCGGCGGTATGAGCGAGCGTCAGCGAGCGACCATGGGCCGCGGCATGAGCGAGCGGTTGGGTGCACGTGAGGTGGCGTTCCTGGACAGGGAGACGCTAGCGGTGCCGCACCAGGTGGCGAGCATCGAGCTGATCGAACCGAAGGCCGAGGGCTTCGACTACGGAGCCTTCCTCGAGCACGTCGAGGACCGGCTCGCCTTCGTGCCCCGCTACCGCCAACGGGTCCGGGTCGTGCCCGGCCGGATCGCCTACCCCGTCTGGGCCGACGACGACCGGTTCGACCTCACCTACCACGTACGCCGCTCCGCGCTGCCCCGCCCGGGCTCGATGGATCAGCTCCTCGACCTCGCCGGACGGATCGTCTCCCGGCCCCTGGACCGTTCCCGGCCGCTGTGGGAGCTGTACGTCATCGAGGGGCTGGCAGGCGACCGGGTCGCGCTCGTCACCAAGACCCACCAGGCGCTGGTGGACGGAGCCGAGACCGTCGACCTGGTCCAGCTGCTGCTCGACGACAAGCCCGAGGTCGGGCCGGTTGTGCCGGACCTGTGGACGCCACCGGAGGCGCAGTCGAGCGCGCGCCTGGTCGCGGGCGCGGTCTTCGACGCGGTCACCTCGGTCAGCGGCCTGACCGGCACGGCGCGCAGCCTGGGCGGCTTCGCCCTGGGCCGGGTCACCGGTGTGGCCAAGGACGTCCAGAACGCGGGTGTCGGCATCGCCCGAGCGCTCACCCGCCGGGCTCCGGAGCGGCCGACGCCGCTCAACGGGACGCTGTCCCAGCAGCGGCTCGTGGTCACGCTCGAGGCCGACCTGGCCGACTTCCGTCGCATCCGGGACACCCACGGCGGGACCGTCAACGATGTCATCCTGGCTGCCGTCACCGGCGGTCTGCGCGCCTGGCTGATGACCCGGCAGCAGTCCCTGGCCGGCGTACGGCAGGTGCCGGCGCTGGTGCCGGTCTCGGTGATCGACGAGGAGCTCGACCCGACCCAGCTCGGCTCCGCGGTGGCGCCCCACTTCGTGGTGCTCCCGGTCGCGGAGCCGTCGCCTGTCGTCCGGCTCCATCAGGTGTCCTACTCCTTCGAGCAGCACAACGCCAACGCCCGCACGGTCAGTGCGCAGCGGCTGGCCGGGATCAGCGGCTTCGCCCCGGCGACCTTCCACGTGGTCGGCTCGCGGGTGGCCGCCGAGAGCGAGCACGACTACCTGCTCTCGGTCTGCAACGTGCCCGGCCCGCAGGAGCCGCGCTATGCGGCCGGCTCCCGGCTGGTGGCCTCCTACCCGATCCACCCGCTGGCCGAGGGGCACACGCTCGCGATCGGGGTGACCTCCTACGACGGCCAGGTCTTCTTCGCGATCACCGCCGACCGCGACCTGGTGCCGGATGCGTCGCTGGTCGGGCAGTGCATCAGCGAGGCCCTCGACGAGCTGCGCGACACCGTCTCGGGGCGCCGGTTCCGGGCACCCCGGGGCCTGCGCGTGGTCAAGAACTCCGGCGAGTGAGGCACAGTGAGACAATCCCACCGTGACCCGCATCTACGTACCCGCCACGCTCGAGCTCCTCGCTGACTGGTACGCCAAGGGCGAGCTGCCCGGCACCGCCGACGGCTACGCGTCCCCCGACGACAGCGAAGAGGCCGAGTACGCCGCGCTGATGAGCGCCGCTGACGACTCGGCGGCACTCCTGGCCGGCCCCGGGCGCCGGGTCGTGGTCGTCGTCGACGCCCCGGCGGCCGTGGCCCATCACCTCGAGAGCCAGGTGGTTCCGCTCAAGCTCGTCGCCGCGGTCCACGCCGACCTGGCTGATCGCCCGGCCGACGCGGACCCCGACGAGGACCTGGGCTGGTTCGCGACCCAGGAGATCCCCGACCTGATCGGCTAGCTCACTGCTCCTCGTTCCACCACGTCTCGGTGTCGACGCCCTGGTAGGGCGGGACCTTGACGGTGCGGGCGCCGGCCTTGCCGCCGATGATGACGGTGCGGTGGCTGACGTTGTTCGACCGGGTCCGCTCGTAGAGGTTGCCGTCGGGGTTGACGGTGACCTTGATCCGGTAGGTGCCGTTCTTGACCTTGCGCAGGTCGAAGGCCTGGGTCTGGGACTGGTCGTAGGTGTCGCCCCAGCCTGTCGGCATGCTCTCCCGCAGCCAGAGCGCGGACTTGGCGCCACAGGCCGACTCCAGGCCGGTCTGGCCCGGTCGCAGCGTCGCCCCGGGCACGGTCAGGTCGACCGGGTCGGTGGGCGCCAGGCACCAGGACTGCTTGCCGCTGGTCGAGACGACCTTGTCCTTGGCGTCGACCAGCTCGTACTTGGCGAAGTCGAGGAAGTGCCAGTGGTTGTGCTCGGGAGCCTCGTGGAACTCCATGGTGCCGGTCTTCTTGACCCCGACCTGCTCACCGTCGCGGTAGAACATCTGGTAGGCGTCCATCACCGGTGCGGTGCCACGCCGGAAGCCCTCGACGACCATCGGTGCAGGGCCGGCGTTCCACTCGTTGGCGGCGAAGTTGAGGCGGTCGGTGCCGCCCTCGTCGACCTCGGTCGAGATCTGCCACGCGGGCAGCGAGATGAGGTCGGGCAGGGTGTCCCGCTTGGGCTTGCCCGGCTTGATCTCGCCGCGGGCGCCGCCCAGCGGGAGCCGGCCGCGGCCGTTCTCGCCGCCTTCGAGGGTCTCTCGCGGCACGACCGTGCGAGCCCCCTGGTCGTCGTGGGCTCCGTGGGTCGCCATGGCGCCCACGCCTTCCTCGCCTTCCCCCTCGCAGTTGCCGTCGGGGCACTGGTCGACGATGACCAGGTTCTGCTTGGCGGTGCGGTTGGACTTCGAGAGCCCGAGGAAGTCGGCGACCGGCTTGTCGATGCTCATCGTCATGACGAGCTCGGTCTCGCCCTTGGTCTCGAAGCCGAGGTCGGAGACGGTCGGGACCGCCATGCCGCGCTCGATCCCGTACAGGATCCCCTTGGTGAACCAGTTGCCGCCACAGAACTCGGGGTAGACCGGGCCGGTGGCGCCGTCGGTCTGCACCCGCTGCCGGTCGTAGCCGCCGGGGCAGAGCGGGCGCTTCTCGTCGAGGATCACCTTGCCGGCCTTGTTCTTGAGCGTGACCCGGAGGCCGTTCTTGAAGCCCTTCATGCTGTCGACGATCGCGGCCGGCGCGGTCGTCGTGGTGCGTTTCTTGCCCCGGATGACGGTCTTGGTCAGCTTGACCGGCTTGTCGTAGGACGACTGGGTCGCGCGAAACTCGAACGCCGCGTCATAGGCGGCCAGCCAGACCGACGGCTGGACGAACGCCTCCCCGCCCCAGGCCTCGACCTCGACGGTGTCCGAGGCGGCCACGAGCTTCAGTGTTCCCTTGCCGGTGCTGCCGCTCGCGGGACCGGAGTTCGCCGTCACCGTCGTCGTGACGACGAGCGCGGCTGCCACCAGCCCGATGCCGGCCGAGACCAGCTGCCGAGTGCGCGTACGAGGTTTGACCATCGAGATGCCCCCTAGTGAGTGGCCCGAATCCCTCCTGATCCGAGGCCGAGTACCGGCAATTTATTGCCAGCCACATATGGTGACGGTTAACTTTTCGATCCGGTTGCATCGGATCGAGGAGAATTTATCGCGAGAGGTACGCCGCGCCGACCGCCTGCTCGAGGTCGAAGGCCTTGAGCATCAGCTCCTCGACGTACTCCTCGAGCTTGGCGCCGACCAGCGGCACGGGCACCTTGATGTTCAGTCGCACGCTCTCGGTGGTGCGTCCGTCGGACTCGGACAGCGAGATGTTGCCGCGCAGGGTGGCCAGGCCGCCGGGGACGGTGATGTCGACGACGGCGACGGTGTCGGAGGACCAGACCTCGCTCTGACGGACGGTGACATCGCCGGAGACGATGCGCTTCGCGAAGGAGGGTACGCCGACGGTCGACTGCACCCGGTCGATCCGGACCTCCCGCGGGGCACCGCCGATGGTCACCCGGCGACGGAGTGCTCCCTGCGCGTCGGCGACCCGCTCGCGGAAGCCCGGATCGGCGAGCATCGCGGACACCTCGCCCATGCGGGCGTCGTAGACGAGCTCGTACTGAAGGGTCGTCGTCATTGCCGAATCCTTTGGGCTCTTCTGCGGGTTGGGACGGGGGATCAGGAGGCTCGGGCGAGGAGCCAGCGGGTGCCTACCTCATGCTCCCTCTCGAGCGCCCTCTTGAAGATCGAGAGGATGAGATCCTCCAGCTTTCCGCTGACCAGGGGCACATTCACGGTAGCGGTCAGGGTGACCGTCTCGATCGTCTTCGTGCCGTTCTCGGCCAGCCGCGCGATGCCGGAGAGCGAGCCCGGCTTGCCCGGCAGGGTGAGCTTGAGGTCGCCGGAGGTGAAGTCGGCCGACCAGATCTCGTCCTGGTGCACCTCGATGGTGTCGCCGACGAACTTCTTCGCGAACCCGGGCACCCCGCTGACCGCCTGGGCGTAGCGGATACTCACGGTCGACCCGGTGATCGCCACGCTCTTGGACAGCGCGTGCTGGGCGTCGCAGACCTGCTCGCGGAACGCCGCGTCGGCGAGCATCCCGGAGACGGCTGCGATCGGCGCGTCGTAGGCCAGGTCGATCGACAGCTTTTTACTCATAAACACACATCATGACGCCTACCCGGTCCGGAGTCACCAGTGAAGCCGCCGAGAGAACCGACACATTCCTTCGGTATGCTTGCGGTGGCGCAGCGAACGGGTGGGCCTTGGGCCTATGACTCACATCGGCGATTCCTTCGGATCGGGACATCTATTCGAAACGATCCCGGGATACCGTGACAGGTGTGTCAACGGAGACGCATATCAAACCTGTCCAAGCTCCGCAGAACGTCCAGCAGTTCCGCCTGCCGAGCACCACCTACTTCCGCCACGTAGCCCCCGAGGAGCTCACCGGCCGCAGCGAGACTGATCTCGCCGGCGCGGTGGGATCGCATCTGGCGCTGGCAGCGAACCGCCCGCAGGGCACCGCCGCCGTGCGCATCCTCACCCCGACCACCGCCGCAGACGGTTGGTCCGCCGGAGGCCGCAGCGTCGTCGAGATCGTCGTCGACGACATGCCCTACCTCGTGGACTCGGTCAAGACCGAGCTCTACCGTCGTGGCCTCGACGTACATCTCGTCGTCCACCCCGTCATCGACGTCGCCCGTGACGTGACCGGTGCGCTCGAGGGGGTGAACGAAGGCGACATCCGCGAGTCCTGGATGCACATCGAGATCGACCGCCTCGCCCCCGACGCCGCCAAGGAGATCGTCGCGGGCCTCGAGGGAGTCCTCGAGGACGTACGCGAGGTCGTCGAGGACGAGCCGAGACTGCACCGCCGCCTGGCGGAGATCGCGGCCGGCCTGCGCTACACCCCGCCCAACAGCGTGCCGCGCGAGGAGGCGGCCGAGGCCGCCGAGCTGCTGGCCTGGCTGGCCGAGGACCACTTCCTGCTGACGGGCTATCGCGAGTACCGCCTCGACGGCGATTACCTGCGCGGTCGCTCCGGCACCGGCCTGGGCATCCTGCGCGCCGACCCGCCGCAGGCCGCCGACCACGGCAAGATGCCGGCCAAGGTCGCCGCCCATGCGCGCGACAAGGTCATGCTCGTCCTGGCCAAGGCCAACTCCCGCTCGACGGTCGGGGAGCCCGCCTACCTCGACCACGTCGGCATCAAGATCTTCAACGGCGCCGGTGAGGTGATCGGTGAGCACCGTTTCCTCGGCCTCTTCACCACGAAGGCGGCCCGCCAGTCGGTGACCCGGATCCCGGTCGTACGCGGCAAGGTCGCCGCGGTCCTCGACCACACCGGCTACGACGCCCGCAGCCACACGGGCAAGGCGATGCTCGACGCGATGGAGTCCTACCCGCGCGAGGAGCTCTTCCACGCCTCCGCCGAGGAGCTGATGGACCTCGCCGAGGCGGCGCTGGGAGCCATCGAGCGTCGCATCCTGAGGGTGGCCGTCCGGCCGGACACGTACGGCCGCTATGTCTCGGTGCTCGTCTCGCTGCCGCGTGACCGCTACAACACGACGGTCCGTGAGCGGTTCTCGAAGGTGCTTCTCGACGCCCTCGGCGGCACCGACCTGGAGTTCACCGTACGCATCAGCGAGTCGACCACCGCCCGGGTGCACTTCGTGGTCCACGGCACCACCGAGTCGCTGGGGAAGGCCCTGGACACCCCGGGGCTCGTCGACAGCCTCGAGTCGCGGCTGCGCAAGGCTGCGCGGAGCTGGCGCGACGACCTGGTCAGCGCGGTCATCGCCCATGCCGGCGAGGATGGCGCGGCCCGGCTCGCGCACGTGCTCGACGCCTTCCCGGAGGCCTACAAGGAGGACTTCGACGCCGACACCGGCGCCGCCGACCTGACCCTGCTCGAGATGCTCTCGCACCAGGGCGAGGCGGTCGACTTCTCCTTCTACAAGGACCCGGAGAGCGCCGGCGGGTTCCGGATCAAGATCTACCGCACCGGTGGACCGGTCTCGCTGTCCCTGATGCTCCCGATCCTGTCCTCGTTCGGCTTCGAGGTCACCGACGAGCGGCCCTACGACATCGAGGGTGTCGGCACGTCGGGTTCGGAGGAGTGGTTCATCTACGACTTCGGCCTCGCCTACGCCGGCACCCCGGTCGGCGCGCCGACCCAGCTCGTCGCCGCCCTGCACCAGGCGTGGTCCGGTCGCAGCGAGATCGACGGGCTGAACGCACTCGTCCTGTCCGGTCTCGACCACCGTCAGGTCTCCATGCTGCGTGCCTACGGCCGCTACCTGCGCCAGGCCGGCACCCCGAACTCGTTCTTCTCGATCGGCAACGCGCTCTGCACCAACCCGGGCATCGCCCGGCAGATCGTGGAGCTGTTCGAGACCCGGTTCGACCCCTCGCTCACGGTGCGTGACGAGACGAAGCGGGCCGAGGCGATCATCGAGGCGCTCGACGACGTGGCCAGCCTGGACCAGGACCGGATCCTGCGCAGCTACGTCACCACGATCCTGGCGACGACGCGGACGAACTACTACCGCCGAAGCGGAGCCCGAGGCAATGAGGGCCGCCGAAGCGGAGCCCGAGGCAATGAGGCCGGCGGGCGCAGCTATCTCTCGTTCAAGTTCGACCCGCAGCAGCTGCCCGACCTGCCGCTGCCGCGGCCGGCGTACGAGATCTTCGTCTACTCGCCCGACGTCGAGGGCGTGCACCTGCGCTTCGACGCGGTGGCCCGTGGTGGGCTGCGGTGGAGCGACCGGCGCGACGACTTCCGCACCGAGGTGCTCGGGCTGGCGAAGGCGCAGCAGGTCAAGAACACCGTGATCGTGCCGGGTGGCGCGAAGGGTGGCTTCGTCCCCAAGGGCGTGGCCGGTCCGGACGCCTACGTCACGTTCCTGCGTGGTCTCCTCGACGTCACCGACAACCGGGTCGACGGTGAGATCGTGCCGCCGGCCGACGTGGTCCGTCACGACGCCGACGACTCCTACCTGGTCGTCGCCGCCGACAAGGGCACCGCGACGTTCTCCGACCTGGCCAACTCGGTCGCGGCGGAGTACGATTTCTGGCTCGGCGACGCGTTCGCCTCCGGCGGCTCGGCCGGCTATGACCACAAGGCCATGGGCATCACCTCGCGTGGCGCCTGGGTCTCGGTGCAGCACCACTTCAAGCGACTCGGCATCGACCCGCAGACCGACCAGATCACCGCGGTCGGCGTCGGGGACATGTCCGGTGACGTCTTCGGCAACGGCATGCTGCGCTCGGACAAGATCCGGCTCGTGGCCGCCTTCGACCACCGGCACGTCTTCATCGACCCCACGCCCGACGCGACGGTGGGATTCCAGGAACGGAAGCGGCTCTTCGAGATGCCCCGGTCGACCTGGGAGTCCTACGACGCCTCACTGATCTCGGCGGGCGGCGGCGTGTGGTCGCGGCAGCTGAAGTGGGTGCCGATCAGCCCCGAGGTGCGGCAGGCGCTCGGTCTGGCGACCGACGTCAAGCGGCTCACCCCGCAGGAGCTGATCAGCGCGATCCTGCGAGCCCCGGTCGACCTGCTGTGGAACGGCGGGATCGGGACGTACGTCAAGGCGTCGGGTGAGACCGACGCCGACGCCGGTGACCACGCCAACGACGGGGTCCGGGTGGACGCCGCCGAGCTGCGGGTGCGGGTCGTCGGTGAGGGCGGCAACCTGGGGATCACCCAGGCCGGCCGCGTCGAGTTCGCCCGCAAGGGTGGGCTGATCAACACCGACGCGATCGACAACTCAGCCGGTGTCGACACCTCCGACCACGAGGTCAACCTCAAGATCCTGCTGGAACGAGAGGTACGTGCGGGCTCGCTGACGCTGGCCGCGCGTGACGAGCTCCTCGAGGAGATGACCGACGAGGTCGCCGCGCTGGTGCTGGCCGACAACGAGGCCCACAACGTGACCCTGACCCGCGCGGTGGCCTCGGCCCCGCAGCTCCTGGAGGCTCAGGAGCGTCAGATCGCGGAGTGGGTCACGGCCGGACTGCTCGACCGCGACGTGGAGGGCCTGCCCTCCGCGACCGAGGTCGCGCGTCGCCTGGAGGCGGGGGAGGGGCTCACCGCCCCCGAGCTCGCCGTCGTGCTCGCGTGGACCAAGATCGAGCGCCGGCGCGAGCTGGTCGCCGAGGGGGTTCCCGACCCGGCCGCGGATCCCGAGATGACGAAGCGCCTGGTGGCGTACTTCCCGACCGCGATCCGCGAGCGGTTCCCCGAGGCCATCGTGGATCACCCGCTTCGGTGGGAGATCTGGGCGACCTCGGTGGTCAACGAGGAGGTCAACCTCGCATTCGGGACGCTCGACGCGCTGTCACGGTGAGCACTGTGCCGGCGAGCAGGAGCGAGATGCCGAGCGCGGCGAACACCCACGACGGGCCGCCGGTCTCGGGCAGCGAGCTCTGAGGTGAGGTCTCCGTCGGCGGTCCCGGGTTCGGGGCCGCCGACGGATTCTCGTCTCCGCCCGAGGTCGGCACGTCGGTGGGATCGGGCGTCGGTGTCGGCGTCGGATCCGGCGTCGGGGTGGGCGTGGGAGTCGGCGTCGGGGTCGGCGTGGGGCTCGGCGAGGCGACCTCGTCGACCCGGAAGTCCTGTCCGCCCCGGATCTCGCCGGCCGAGGTGATCGTGACCGTACGCGACGTCTCGCCCACCACCTGCGTCCCCTCGGGCGCGGTGATGGTGATCGTGTAGTCGCCCGGGGGAAGCTCCTCGACGAAGTAGTCGCCGGCCTCGTCGGTGGTGGCGGTGATCGGGCCCTCGGGGCCGTCGATGGTGACGGTGACTCCCGCGACCGGGTTCCCGGTGGAGGCGTCGGAGACCCGTCCGGCGATCGTCCCGGGTCGGGTGAGGTCGAAGTCGACCCCGGTCACGTCGCTCGCGGCCACGGTGACCGGTCGGCTGGTGGCGCCCGTGTAGCCCTCGGGCGCGTCGATCTCGGCGGTGTAGTCGCCGGGCGGCACCCCGTCGAGCGCATAGTTGCCCTCGCCGTCGGTGACGGTCGTGATCGGGTCGCCGCCGTCGGCGGGGACCAGGCGCACCTGGATGCCGCCGAGGCCGCCGCCACCGCCGGTCACGGTGCCCGAGACGCCGGCCAGTTGGTCCACCACGAAGTCCTGGTCGGTGACCGCTGCGTCGATGACGGTGATGCCGGAACGGGTGGTGCCGTCGGGGCCGGGGGTGTAGCCGTCGGGCACGGTGAGGGTCAGCGAGTAGCCCGTGCCGACCGCGTTGTCGTCGAAGAGGTAGCTGCCGTCCGTCGAGGTGGTCGTGGTCGCGGTGCTTCCATCGGGCTTGGTGAGGGTCACGGTCGCGCCTGGAACCGGAGCACCGGCGTCGTCGCGTACGGTTCCGCTGATCGCGTGCGGGATCACCTGCCGCACCTCGAAGTCGGCCCGTGAGGCGGGGTCGTCGTCGTTGCCGCGGTTGCTGACGCTCGCCTCGGTCTGCCCGACCGTCGCACACCCCTCGGGCCGAGTGAGCCGGACGGTGTAGCCGTCCTGGGTCGCGAGCTCGCCGAAGGTGTAGGTGCCGTCGGCGGACGGGCTCGTGGTCGCCAGCGTCTCCCCGTAGGGCGAGATCAGGGTGAGCACCGACTCCTCGACCGGGCATGACCCGGAGGTCGACACGTCGGTGACCGTGCCGCCGATCGGCCGCGCCCTGCTCACGAACCACGTCTGGTAGACCGGGAACCCGGCACGACGGGTGAAGACGAAGGACAGGCTGGTGAGCCTGATGTCGGGCTCGTACCAGCCGGTAGCGCCGTTGGTGTCGGTGGCGGTCGGGTTGCCGGTCAGGGTCGAGGTGGCCGGGTTCCAGGTCGGCAGGTCGGCGCCGCCGGCGTAGTTGAACGAACCCTGGAACCACGAGGAGATCTCCGCGGCCGTGACCGGGTCGCCGTTCTCGTCGGTCGCCTGGACCTGGACCTGGTCGGAGTCGATGTCACCGAGCACGAACGCCCAGCCGGTGTCGGGTGTGGGGTGCTCGAAGGCGTACGTCGTGGTCGAGGCGCCGCTCGGGGTGTCGGCCTTCGGCCGCAGGTTGATGTAGGCCGACCCGCGGCTCGAGCCGTACTTCGCCCCCGGCGGCGTGCCGGCGTCGAGGAAGGTGGTCGCGCCGCTGGGAAGGGCGACGTTGGCCCGGGAGTCACTGGCCATCTGAGCCGCGGGGAAGCCCGTCGACCGCTGCGTCATCGTCGTGGAGTAGTCGTTGGACGTCCCGGAGACGGGAGCCCATTCGGCCCACGAGTCGGTCATCGCGTGAGCCGGCGCCGGCGACAGCACCGTGACGAACACTCCGGCCAGAAGTGCCAACGCCAGACAGGCCCGCTTGAACATGGGAGGGGTTCCTTTGCTTCCGAGCAGCAAACGTTGCGTTGATGGATCTTCAGAAGGTTATCCCTGCAGAACCTCGTTTTTACGCTCTGAAGCGCGTGTGTGATCGAGGTTGTCGTCGTTCGACGGCTGAGCCTGCCAGTCCGCGGGACGCGGGATCGATCGGACCGACCGGGCGAGAGTCGGGATCAGGGCTGCCGCGGCGGTCATCGCCGTCACCACCAGGACGGCCGTGGCACCGTCGGTGACGGCGAGCAGCGCCCCGGCGAGCGCGGGTGCCAGCGGGATCGAGAGCATCGCGACGAACTGCGCGGCCGACTGGACCCGCCCGATCAGCTCCTGCGGCGTGGTCGCCATCCGGTAGGCGGCGATCCCGGCGTTGCCCGCCGGGTTGAGGAAGAGCCCCACCGACGCGGCCAGGGCCATGACCGCGGGGTGCGTCCAGAAGGCCAGAGGGATCGAGAGCGGCACGAAGCTCCAGGCGACGAGGATCGTCAGCCGGCCGGTCGGCAGCCGCTCGATCAGCCAGGGCGCGGCGAGGGCCCCGAGGATGCCGCAGGCACCGATGGCGGCCTCGGCCAGACCGATCTGCCACGCCGGGAACCCGGCCTCGACCAGCCGCAGCAGGGCGAGGAAGAAGAGGGCGTTGATCGCCAGGTTGGCGGCAGGGCTGAAGAAGAGCAGCGTACGCAGGAACGGCTGCCGCCAGCTGTAGCCCAAGCCCGCGAGCAGGTCGGCCAGCGGCTTGTGCGGGGCGTCCTGCTCGTCGACCGAAGGCGCCGAGAGGTCGGCGCGGACCCGGGCGAGCAGCAGCCAGCCGGCGGCGTACGCGATGGCGTTCCCGGCGAACGGCGCCCATCGGGAGAGCCCGAGCAGCGCGCCGCCGAGCGGCCCGCCGAGCAGGCCCGCGATGTGCTGGCGGGCCTGCTGCTGGGAGAGCGCCGTGGGGAGGTCCTCGGGTCTGACCACCGATCTGATCGCCGAGTTCTCGGCGGGGACGAAGAGCCCGTTGAGCACTCCGGTGAGCAGGGCGACGAGGAGCAGGTGGGGGAGGGTGAGCGACCCGAGCAGGCCGGCGACCGCGAGCGAGGCGTACAGCATCGCGCCCGACCCGTGGGCGAGCCGCATGATCCGCAGCCGGTCGCGCCGGTCGGCGATCACCCCGGCGGGCAGCAGCATGCCGACCATGCCGATGAGGTGGGCGGCCTCCGCCGTGGCTGCCCAGAACGCCGACCCGGTCATCGCGTAGGCGACCAGGGGCATCGCGAAGAGGCTCACTCGGGTCCCGAGCTCGGCGACGGTGGCGCCGATCCAGAGAGCGGTGAAGTCGTGGTTGCGGGCGAGCTCGCGGTAGGAGGGCATACCCGCACCGTAGAGTGCGCAACATATATTGCGCAATAGTTCTTGCGCACTATGTGTTGCGGGATTCGCTAGGGTGGGGTCATGGCCACGTACGACGATCCGCGAATCCTGCGAGCGATCGCCCATCCGACGCGCAACCGCGTGCTGCACGAGCTGTCCGCAGCAGGTTCCCTCCGCGCTGCAGACATCGCGAAGCGCACCGGCATCCCCGCCAACCAGGCCAGCTTCCACCTGCGACAGCTGGCGAAGTACGGCCTCGTCGAGGTCGCCCCCGATGCCGGCCGCGACAAGCGCGACCGGGTCTGGAGGCTGGTCGACGAGGACATCACGTTGAGCCCCCGGGAGATGGTCGAGCAGCCCGGGGGCGAGGCCGCGTACACGGTGTTCCGGCGCAGCTCCGTCGCCTGGGGCCACCACCTGGTCGACCAGGCCTTCCAGATCGCCCGCGATGAGGACCCGGCCAAGCGGATCGTCTCCGAGTCGTCCCTGCGGCTGACCAAGGACGACGCCGAGCGGCTCCAGCGAGAGCTGAACCAGGTCGTCGCCCGCTATCGAGAGGTCGGCAGAGAGTCCTCCGACGACGACCTCGAGCTCTACTCGGTCTACCAGCTCATCCAGCCGATGCCGGACCTGGCCGGCGAGCACGAGGTCTGATGTGGGCTATGTCTCACGCGCCCCAGGCTGTCGACTTCCTACTCGCGAGTCACCGGCGCGTTGGTTTACCGTCCAATTGCGCCCAGCCCAGGACGCCAGTAGGGAGATACGCGAACGATGAGCACGACCCAGATCGCCGAGAAGCGCGAGGTGCGCGAAGCCAACCGAGTCGAGGGGCACAACGCCAGGTCATGGCTGCTGGTCTCCGCGATGCGTACCGAGATCTTCGACGACGCCCAGCTGAGCCGAGCAGACCAGATCATCCTCGACATGGAGGACGCGATCGACACCTCGCTCAAGTCGCAGGCGCGCGAGAACGTGACCAGCTGGCTCAAGGGCGGCGGCCGGGCGTGGGTACGCATCAACGACTGGACCACCGAGGACTGGAGCGAGGACCTCGCGGCGCTGGCCGGGATCGAGACGCTCGCCGGGGTGATGCTCGCGAAGACCGAGTCGCCCGACCAGGTGACCGACACCTTCCAGCGGCTCGGCGGGTCGACCCCGGTGATCCCGCTGCTCGAGTCGGCGCTCGGGATCGAGGACGCCGCGACGATCGCGCGCGCCCGTGGTGCCTACCGGCTCGCCTTCGGCTCCGGTGACTACCGCCGCGACACGGGTGCGGAGAACGACCCGCTCGCCATGGCCTACCCGCGGACCAAGCTCGTCCTCGCCTCGCGGATCGGCAACCTGTCGGGCCCGATCGACGGCCCGACCGTGGGCAGCAGCCACCCGCTCCTGCGTGAGCAGTCGGCCGACGGCGTCGCGATGGGCATGACCGGCAAGCTCTGCCTCGACCTCGAGCAGCCCGCGGTGATCAACGAGTCGTTCAGCCCGTCCCCGTCCGACGTGACCTGGGCCCACGAGTTCCTGCACAAGTTCGAGGAGGGCGGCCGAGTCATCCGCGACGGCAGCGACAAGCCGCGCCTGGCTCGTGCCGAGACGATCAAGCGCCGTGCCGAGCTGTTCAAGATCAAGCCGGACACCTACGGCGACCCGGTCTCGGGGCCGAGCGTCTACTGACGACGCCGACCCGGCGCTGTGATTGGACGCACGCGCCGGGTCCCCACGTACTCGGCTAGCGTTGACGCCGTGGATCTGCAGCAGCGCATCAATAACCGGGCCGGTGAGATTCTTCTGTTCGCCGTCACCCCGCCGAGGGTGACGACGGCACCCGAGAGGGTGCAGCAGATCGCCGAGATCACGCTCGAGCGGATCCGGCCCCTCGACGTCGACGGGCTGATCCTCTACGACATCGACGACGAGTCCGACCGCAACCCCGAGGAACGGCCGTTCCCGTTCGTACGCACCCTCGACCCCGCGGACTTCCTCGAGCGCAACCTCGCCGGTCTCGACGTGCCGGCGGTCGTCTACCGGGCCACCGGCAAGTACGACGAGCCGACGCTGCGCGACTGGGTCAAGACCCAGGACCCGGCCAAGGCGCTGTCGGTCTTCGTCGGCGCCTCCTCGGGGGAGAAGCGCGTCGCCACCAGCCTGCGCCGCGCCCAGGAGATCCGGAACCAGATCAACCCCGACCTGCTCCTCGGCGCTGTCGCGATCCCCGAGCGCCACACGGCCAAGGGCGACGAGCACCTTCGGCTGATCGCCAAGCAGGAGGCCGGCTGCTCCTACTTCGTCACCCAGGTCGTCTACGACGTCAACGCCGCCAAGAACCTCGTCTCCGACTACCGCTACGAGTGCGATTCCCGCGGCCTGGCGCCGGTGCCGATCGTGTTCACCTTCTCCGTCTGCGGCTCGATGAAGACCCTCGAGTTCCTCCGCTGGCTCGGCGTCGACGTACCGCGCTGGATCGAGAACGAGCTGCGTCACGCCACCGACACCCTCGACGCCTCGCTCGAGCAGGCCGAGGCGACGGCGATCGAGCTGATGTCCTTCTGCCGTCAGCTCGGGGTGCCGTTCGGCATCAACATCGAGTCGGTCTCGATCCGCAAGGTCGAGATCGAGGCGTCCGTACGTCTCGCCGAGCGGCTCCGGGGGAAGCTCGCGCGCTGAGGGCGGGCGGGATGCTGACCGAGGTACCTCGGTCGGCAGTCGCTCCCCTCGTGGAGTTCCACGAAGTAGGTGCGCGCTCACCGAGTTACCTCGGTGAGCATCCACCGCTACAGCCCCGTACGCATCGCCCACAGCTCCGGGAACAGGATGATGTCGAGCTGCTTGCGCAGGTAGGAGACACCGCTGGTCCCGCCGGTGCCGATCTTGAACCCGATGATCCGCTCGACGGTGGTCACGTGCCGGAACCGCCAGACCCGGAAGGCGGTCTCCAGGTCGGTGAGCTCCTCGCCGAGCTCGTAGAGGTCCCAGTGCTTCTCCGGGTCGCGGTAGACCTCGCCCCAGGCGGCCTCGACGGCGTCGGAGGCGGCGTACTCCTGCTTCCATTCCCGGTCGAGATGATCGGCAGGGATGTCGAAGCCGCGCCGGGCCAGCAGCCGCAGCGACTCGTCGTAGAGCGAGGGCCGACCGTACGCCGCCAGCACGTCCTGCTCGTGCGGCCGTCCCTCGTGCACGCGGAGCGTGTAGGCGGCCTTGTTGCCGAGCGCGAACTCGATGCAGCGGTACTGCCACGACTGGAAGCCCGAGCCGGTGGCCAGGTAGGGGCGGAACTTGTCGTACTCGGTGGGGGTCAGCGTCGAGAGGACGTCCCAGGCGTGCACGAGCTGCTCCATGATCCTCGAGACCCGGGCCAGCCCCTTGAACGCCGGGCGAACCGCGTCCTCGGCGAGGAGTCGCTGCGCCTCGGTGAGCTCGTGCAGCGCGAGCTTCATCCACAGCTCCATCGCCTGGTGCTGCACGATGAAGAGCATCTCGTTGTGATCACCCGAGAGCGGGTGCTGCGCGCCGAGCACCTCCGGCAGGTGGAGGTAGTCGGAGTAGTCCATCGGAAGGTCCTGCGTGCTGCTCATGTGACTGCTCCTCGGGTCCAGAAGCGCTCGTCGCGCCATTCGTCGTTGTCCATCACCGAGACCAGGTGGTCGACGGCATCCCAGACGTCGACGTAGCGCGTGTAGAGCGGGGTGACGCCGAAACGGAGGATGTCGGGGGAACCGGCGCGGAAGTCGCCGACGACCCCGCGCTCGATGAGCGCCTGCACGATCGCGTACGCCCCCTCGTCGGTGCTCAGCGACAGCTGGCTTCCCCGCTGGGCGTCGTCCAGAGGGGACTCGATCGTGAACCCGGGCAGCAGGGAGGCGACGAGGTCGGCGAAGAGCCGGGTCAGCGCCAGCGACTTCTCCCTCAGCTCTTCGATTCCGCCGTACGCCTCGGCCGCGAGCAGCGTGTCGACACCGCACTCCAGGGCGGAGATGCCGATGACGGCCGGGGTGCCGGACAGGTAACGGGATACGCCCTCCGCGGGCCGGTAGCCCGGGGACATCTCGAACGGTGCGGCGTGACCCATCCAGCCGGACAGCGGCTGTTCGAAGCGGTCGACGTGACGCGGGTTGACCCACAGGAAAGCCGGCGAGCCCGGACCGCCGTTGAGGAACTTGTAGCCGCAGCCGATCGCGAAGTCGGCGTCGTTCTCGACGAGGTCGATCGGCACCGCGCCGGCCGAGTGGCACAGGTCCCAGACGGCCAGCACACCGTGCTCGTGGGCGAGCGCGGTCACCGAGGCCATCGAGTGCAGGTAGCCGGTGCGGTAGTTGACCTCGGTCAGCATCAGCACCGCGGTCCGGTCGAGCAGCCCCTCGATCTCGTCGGGGGAGTCGACCAGCACCAGCTCGTAGCCACGCTCGCGGCACAGCGAGGAGGCGATGTAGAGGTCGGTCGGGAAGTTGCTGCGCTCGCTGACCACGACCCTTCGCTCGGGGGAGTCCTGCGCGGCGATCGCCAGCGCCGAGGCGAGCACCTTGTAGACATTGAGGGAGGTCGAGTCGGCGACCACGACCTCGCCGTCACCCGCACCGATGAGCCGGGCGATCTTGTCGCCGACCCGCTGGGGCAGGGTGATCCAGGAGGCGGTGTTCCAGGACTCGATCAGCCCCTGCCCCCACTCCTGCGTGACCACCTCGGCCACCCGTCGGGCGGTGGCGCGGGGGAGCGCACCGAGCGAGTTGCCGTCGAGGTAGATCGTCTTCTCGGGCAGGTCGAAGAGGTCGCGCAGCGGAGCCAGGGGGTCGGCTCGGTCGAGGGCGACGGCGTCGTCGCGGTTCATGCGGGTGTCTCCTTGATCGGCCGGAGCACGGCCCGCACGGGCGCGGCGTCGGCGGTGGTGAGCTTGAGGGGGAGGGCGATCAGTTCGTAGTCGCCCGCGGGCACCTCGTCGAGCAGCAGGTTCTCCAGGATGCGTACGTCATGACGATGGGTCGCGAAATGGGCCGGAAGATCCTTGGAGGAGGACGGGTCCAGGCTGGCCGCGTCGGTGCCGACCAGCCGCACCCCGTGGGCGGCCAGGAGGTCGATCAGCGCGGGGTCGAGCGCGCAGAAGTCGTCGTCCCAGGTCGTCGGCTGGGTGGCGTACGTCCGGAACAGCACGCGCGGCGGCAGGTCGGTGACGTCGATGTCGTCGACGGTGACCAGCGGGCGCACGCCGGTGACGTCGACCACCCGGCACGGGCCGAGGAACGGCTCGAGCGCCATCTCGCCCGCCGGGATCCCGCCGTCGGTGAAGTGCAGCGGCGCGTCCGCATGTGCTCCGACGTGGGCCGACACCGAGATCTCGGCGACGTTGACCGGGCAGCCGGGACCGATCCGGAAGGTCCAGCCGACCTCGGTCGCATGGTCACCGGGAAACACCGGCGACGTTGCCTGGATCGGCGGAGAGATGTCCCACAGTTGCGCCATGCTCCGCAGCCTAGATGACCACCCATCCCGCCGAGTCGGCGCATCGTGACCAATTATCCCGCCGAGTCGGCGC
>NZ_JBHVGB010000081.1:0-24437 GCF_042801335.1 Nocardioides sp. NPDC057577
CTACTACGGCGACCCCCCCCCCCCCCCCCCCCCAAAACCCCCCGTACGAACGGCCCCCCAAAAACCCCCCCCCCAAGACGGGGGGGCCCCCCCCCCCCCCCGGGCCCCCCCCCCCCCGGGGGCCGGGGGGGGCCCCCCCCGCCGCCGTGGGCTACGGCGACGTCCTCGAGGTGTCCAACGCCCAGGTCGCGCAGGCGCTCGCGGCCTCGGGCCGCGGGATCGCGGTGGTCTCCGACGACCCGCGCTTCGGCCTGCTGCCCCTGCACATCGGGGCTCCCGCCGGGCGCGTGCGGATCAGGCTGTACGCGGCCTGGGACCCGCAGCACCATGCCGCCGAGGCCCTCGCCGCCCTGGCCGAACGACTCTCGGCGTTCTGCGTCGAGCGCTACGGCGCCGACGTCGCCGTCCGCTGAGCGGAGATCGACGTCAGAGCGGCCAGGATCCGCTCGGTGACCTCGTCGACCGGGCCGAGGCCGTCGACGGCGGCGAGGAGGTCGCGCTCGGCGTAGCTGTCGGCGAGCGGGCCGGTCTCGGCGGCGTACACCTCCAGCCGACGGCGGATGACCGACTCGGTGTCGTCGGCGCGACCCTGCTCCTCGGACCGGGCCAGGAGCCGGCTCACCAGCTCGTCGGGGTCGGCCTCGAGCAGCACCGCCGCGTCGAGCGCGACGCCGGACCGGTCCAGGATCGTGTCGAGCTCGGCGACCTGCTGGGGCGTGCGCGGATAGCCGTCGAGGAGGAACCCGTCGGCGCAGTCGCCCTCGCGCAGCCGGTCGGCGACCATGGCGTTGGTGATCTCGTCCGGGACGTACTCGCCCGCGTCCATGTACGTCTGCGCCGCCGTCCCCAACGCGGTCCGCTGGGCGACGTTCGCCCGGAAGATGTCGCCGGTCGAGATCGCGGGCACGGCGAGACGCTCGGCGATGACCGCTGCCTGGGTGCCCTTGCCGGCACCGGGCGGTCCCATCAGGAGGAGGCGCATACGGAGGGTGACCTTTCTCGAGGGTGGCGCGCTCACCCCCACGATGAGCGCGCCAGGTCGGAGGCTAGGTGCCGCTTCGCTGCGATCACGTTGCATCCGCGAGGATGCGGCCGGCGATCTCCTCCCCCACACGTACGGCGCCGTCGACGTGCTGGAAGCCGTGGCCGGCGACATCGCTGCTGCCGAACTCGATCGGCCCGAGCGGCTCGCGCAGCACCGCGCCCCAACGGGTCAGCCCGCCCAGGTCGAAGCTCGTCCCGTACGCACCGCCGGTGAGCTCCTGGTGCTGCCAGTCGCTCTCGACGTAGGTGAGCGGATCCAGCGCGGCCTCGCCGAAGTAGCAGGCCAGCGACTCCAACACCCTCCGCCGGCGCTCCTCCTCGGTGCACCGGCCGACCGCGTCCGCGCGCTCGTCGGAGACGAAGCCGACCAGGGTGCCACGCGGCTCGCCCTCGGGGGTGTTGTCGTAGACCTCGTGGACCAGCTGCCAGGGCGCGAAGCCGGTGCCGCTGAGCCCGTCGGCGCGCCAGAACGGCGTCGCGTACTGCGCCTGCACCTTGATGACCAGTCCGAACGACTGGTGCTCGCGGGCGATCCGGTGCTCTGCCGGGAGCTCCGGGCTGAACCGGATCCGCTTGACCAGGGTCGGCGGGACCGCGAGGACCAGCCGACGCGCGGCGTGGATCTCGGCACCCACGTGGACGACGGCACCGTCCTCGTCCCACTCGATGTGGGTGACGTCCTGACCGAGCCGGACCCGGTCACCCAGACGCGAGGCCAGGGTCAGCGGCACCCGCTGCAGGCCGCCGACGACCCGGCGGTCGAGGATCACGTCGGCGTCGACGAGGTTGCTGAACGACCCCGCGCTGGCGGCCATCTGCACTGCCTGGAGCGCGGAGAACGAGTGGGCGGGCTTCGTCAGCATCGCCGGCCCGATGTAGAGGGCGACGTTGTCGACCGCGACCGGGTCGTCGCACTGCTGCTCGAGCCAGGCACGGAACGAGACGCTGTCGAGGTGAGCTGCGTCGTCGAGCTCCCACGGCCGGGCCGGGTCCATCGCGGCGGCCAGCCCGTCGAGGGTCTTGGTCAGCTGCTCGATCGCCGCCGAGGTGGACTCAGCGACCGGCAGGTCGTCACCGAAGCGGTGCGCGACCCCGGCCCTGTCGACGTAGAGCGACTCGCCCTCGCGAAAGCGCGGGTAGGTCGGCAGGCCGAGCTCGTCGAGGATCCCGATGAGGGCGTCCTGGTCGGGCGAGACCCACTGGCCGCCGATCTCGAAGTCGGCCTCGGCCCCGGGCGCACCGTGCGCCTCGGTCCGCAGCCGGCCGCCGACGCGGTCGCGCGCCTCCAGGACGAGTACGTCCTGGCCCGCCTGGGCCAGTCGCCAGGCCGCGGTCAGGCCGGTCACGCCGGCGCCGACCACGATCACGTCGTGGGTGGTCATGTCAGTTCTCCTATTTGTCGATGTCGGTGTCGGTGGGGCGCCGGTCGGGACGCCGGTCAGGACGCTGGGCGAGCAGCGGGAGGCTCGGGTCCCAGCGGGTCCCGTCGGCCTCGTCGCGCTTGCGGCGGGCGATCCCCGAGAGGGCCTCGAGGACGACCCGGTTGGCGAGGAACGAGGTGATGTCGGCGTGGTCGTACGGCGGGGACACCTCGACGACGTCGATGCCGACCACCGGCAGCTCGTAGGCGATCCGGCGTACCGCGTCGAGCAGCTGACGGGCGGTGAGGCCGCCCGGCTCCGGGGTGCCGGTGCCGGGGGCGTGCCCGGGGTCGCAGACGTCGATGTCGACCGAGAGGAAGACGCCGTCGCACTCGTCGGTGGCGATGGTGAACGCCTCGGTGAGGCACTCCCCCAGACCGCGGTGGACGATCTCGGTCATCTCGTAGGACCGCATGCCCTGCTCGGCCATCCAGTCCAGCGTCTCGGGCTCGGGCCAGTAGCCGCGCAGCCCCATCTGCAGGAACCGGTCGCCGCGCAGCGCGCCCGACTCGATGAGCCGGCGCATCGGCTGACCGTGCCCGATCAGCGAGCCGAACTCGATGTCCCCGGTGTCGGCGTGGGCGTCGAAGTGGATCATCGAGACGCGGCCCTGGCCGAGGTGCTGGGCGACGCCCGCGGCATCGGGCCAGGCGATCGTGTGGTCGCCGCCGAGCACCAGCGGGATGGCGCCGTTGCTCGTCACGGCGTGCACGGCCTCCTGCAGGTCGCGCACCGACCGCTCGGCGTCGCCGGAGAACATCTCCACGTCGCCCGCGTCCAGCACACGGATGTCCTGCAGGGCGTCGACGCGCATCGCCAGCGAGGGTCGTGATCCGTCATGGGCCAGGTAGCAGGTCTGCCGGATGAACTGCGGGCCGAACCGGGTGCCCGACCGGTGCGAGGTGCCTCCGTCGAAGGGGGCGCCGAGGATGACCACATCGGCACCCTCGTACGTCGCGGGGTCGGCCCAGTCACACCGGTCGACACCCAGGAAGGTGATGTCGGGGCCGAACTGGGTTCCGTAGCGAGCCATGGCGTTCTTCTCTCGTTCGATTCTGGTGGTGGATGTGTCTAATCCTCGGTCGGGTCGACGACGAGGAACCGCTCGCCGGGCCGTCGGGCGAGGTAGAGGTGGTAGTAGGCGAGGGCGGCGACCACGATCCCGGCCGTGATCAGGACGTCCGTCCGCGCGGAGCCGGCCAGCGCGTAGCCGATCGCGCCGATGACGATCAGCGGCGGCAGCGGCCACAGCGGCATCCGCCAGCCCTGCGCAGTGTGGCCACGGCGGCGGGCACGGAGCGCGGCGATCGCGACGACGACGTACATCGTGGAGATGACCACCGAGGTCACGCCGAGCAGCGCCTCGATCTCGACCGCGCCGGCCAGGATCGCGCCGGGGATGCCGATGACGAGGGTGGCGAGCCACGGGGTGGCGTAGCGGGGGTGCAGCTTGGTGAGGACACCGTTGACCGGTGCCGGCCAGGAGCGGTCGCGCGCAGAGGCGTAGACGACCCGGGCGTTCTGCAGCACCATCACGATGACGGCGTTGAGGATCGCGATGGCGATGGCGACGTTCACGGCGACCGCGACGCGCTCGCCGCCCCAGGCGGCGACCCACTGGGAGAAGCTGCCGGAGGCGAGGTCGCTGAGGTCGTCGACCGCGAGGACCGTGGTCACGGTCGGGACGAGGATCACCAGACCGCCCAGGCCGAGGGTCCAGAAGATGACGCGGGCGACGTTGCGGCGCGGGTCCACGATCTCCTCGGAGAGGTAGACGGTGGTGCCGAAGCCGCTGACCAGGAACGTGCTCACCGCGAGACCGGAGATGAGGACCGCCAGGGTGAAGGGCTCCAGGCCGTTCTCACCGATGACATGCGGCGAGACCAGCTCGCCGGGGCCGCGCTGGACGTGGCCGAGCCCGAGGATCGTGACGACGACGGCGGCGATCATCTCGAGGGCGAGGAAGGTGCCGGTGACGACGGCGTTGGCCTTGATGTTGAGGATCGCCGTGGCGGTCGAGAGGAGCATCACGATCGCACCGGTCGCGGCCCGCGGCAGCTCCACCAGGTCGGCCAGGTAGTCGGCGGTGCCGAGCGCGAAGATCGGTGGGATGAGCCAGAGCAGCACGCCCGCCAGGGAGAACGTCAGCCAGCCCATCGACCTGCCGAGGGTCTGGGTGACCATCGCGTACTCGCCGCCGGAGCTGGCCGTGCGGGTGCCGAGCTCGGCGTAGCACGCGGCGATCGCGATCGAGACCGCGAAGCCCGCGACCACGGCCAGCACCGCGCCGCTCCCCTGGGTCGCGAACAGCTCCGGGACGATGATGAACAGGCTCGAGGCAGGCGTGATGCACGAGAGCACCAGCAGGACGGCGGCGCCGGGTCCGAGCACCCGGGCGAGCCGGTGCCGTTCCTGCGCCGGCTTCACCTCGTCCGGGCTCACCTGCATGGATTCGATCATCGCGGGTCTCCTTGGGGATGAGGGTACAGCGAGTTTTGAACGCTGTACAAAACTTTGAACGGCATTCAAAGTGACCCAGATCACCGCTAGAGTCAAGGGGTGAGCCCGAAGATTTCGCCACGCGAGCACGAGGAGACACTGTCGAGGTGACGCGCACACGCTCCAACCGACGTCTGGAACGACCCCGCGAGCAGGTGCTCGCGACCACCCTGGAGATGGTGGCCGAGGAAGGGCTCGCCAAGGTCACGATGGCCTCCCTCGCCGCCCGGCTCGGCACCAGCGGCGGCCACCTCCTCTACTACTTCGGCACCCGCAACGGCCTGCTCCTCGAGACCCTGCGCTGGAGCGAGAGCGAGTACGCGGCGCAGCGAGCGCCCCTCCTGGAGAAGGTCGAGGCCTCCGGCTCCGGCGGGGTCGAGGCGCTGCTGGCCTTCACCGACGTCTACCTCGCCCTCGACGAGCGCGACCCGCGCTGGCTGCTCTGGCTCGAGCTGTGGGCACGGGCGCCGTACGACGCCGAGCTCGCCGCCGCCCAGCACGCGATGGACGACGAGTGGCACGCCGACCTGGTCCGGCTCTTCGCCGCCGCGCTCCCCGAGGTGCCCGACCGGGAAGCCGTCTCCGAGCGCCTACGGGCGATGTGGGACGGCTTCAGCATCGGCATCGTCACCGGCGGTGGCACGGAGCTGCGCGAGCGCGCCCTCGAGCACACCCGCGCAGCCGTCACCGGAGACAAGGGGTAGCGGGCATGTCGATCGCATCCTGGTTCCCCGAGGCCCAGCTGGGCATCTTCGTCCACTGGGGCATCTACAGCGTCGACGGCGTCGCGGAGTCCTGGTCGTTCTACGACGGCCGGGTCCCCTACGCCGACTACATGGCCCAGCTCGACGGCTTCACCGCCTCGAGGTTCGACGCCGACGCCTGGGCCGAACTCTTCGAGCGGGCCGGGGCGACCTACGCCGTGCTCACCGCCAAGCACCACGACGGGGTCGCGCTCTACGACACCGCCGCCAACGACCTCTCCGTGATCACCCGGACACCGGCGGGCCGCGACCTCGTCGCCGAGTTCGTCGAGGCCGTACGCCGCCGGGGGATGAAGGTCGGCCTCTACTTCTCCCACCTCGACTGGTCGCATCCGGACTACGCGACGGTGCGACCGGCCGTGCAGCACCACGTGGTGCAGGACAACCCCTACGCCGTCCCGCGGCCCGGCGCGGAGGAGCCCGAGCGCTGGGAGCGCTACCTGGACTTCCACCGCGCCCAGATCCGGGAGCTGGTGACCCGCTACGAGCCGGATCTGCTCTGGTTCGACGGCGAGTGGGAGCGCGACGAGCGGCAGTGGCGGATGCGGGAGCTGCGTGCGGAGCTGCGCGAGCTCGCGCCCGAGATGGTCGTCAATGGCCGGATGCTCGGCCACGGCGACTACGTCACCCCGGAACAGGGCGTTCCGGTCGTGCCGCCGGACGGCCCCTGGGAGCTCTGCCTGACCATCAACGACTCCTGGGGCTGGCAGCCGCAGGACGAGAACCACAAGTCACCACGCCAGCTCGTACGCACCTTCGTCGAGACCATCGGCGGTGGCGGCAACCTGCTCCTCGACGTCGGCCCGCGCGAGGACGGCACCATCACCCCCGAGCAGACCGAGCGCCTCGAGGCCCTCGGCGACTGGGTCGCGCGCCACTCCCCCGCGGTCCGCGGCATCCGCCGCGGCCTCCCCCACGGTCACTTCTACGGTCCGACCGCGGTCTCGGCCGACGGCCGCACCCTGTTCCTCTACGTCCTGGACCGCCCCAACGACTATGTCGTGGTCCGCGGCCTGCGCAACCAGGTGCTGAAGGCGTACGTCCTCGGGAGCGGCGCCGAGCTCGACCATCAGCGCATCGGCGGCCTCCACGAGGTCCCCGGCTGGGAGTACGTCTTCACCACCGACGACGCCCTCGACCCGCTGTGCACCGTGATCGCCCTCGAGCTCGACGGCGAGGTCTCGGTCCACCGGGAGTACGAGGACCACTAGGGCGTGTCTGGTAAAGACACGGCGGCCGCGAGCGGCGTTTCGGGCCGATCTGGCAAAGGCCACTTCGTTCAGACCTCCGGTGGGAAGGCATCCTGGTGGCTGTCGAGCGGCGGCAACGCAGCCAGATCGGATGCGAAACGTCGCGTAGCGGGCGTGGATTTGCCAGACATGCCCTAGTCCTCCAGGACGTAGCGCAGATAGCGCTCGGGGTTCGACAGGAACCGCCGGGTCAGGTTGACCGGCTCGGCGTCGTCGTAGGCGACCTCCTCGACGCGCCCGTCCTCGTCGAACTGCAGGATCTTCGCTCCGGGCACCGAGAGCAGGATCGGTGAGTGGGTGGCGATGATGAACTGGGACCGCTCGTCGGCGAGCTCGATGATGCGAGCGACGAGCGCCAGGCAGCCCCTGACCGAGAGAGCGGCCTCGGGCTCGTCGAGGATGTAGAGCCCGTGGGGCCGGAAGCGGTGCATCACCAGGTCGAGGAACGACTCGCCGTGAGAGCGCTCATGGAACGAGACCCCGCCGTAGGCCGGAAGGAGCGGCTCCGGCGAAGCCGCGTCCAGTCGCTCGATCTCGGTGGCGACGTTGTAGAACGACTCGGCCCGCAGG
The DNA here is from genome assembly GCF_042801335.1 of Nocardioides sp. NPDC057577. Lineage (NCBI taxonomy): Bacteria > Bacillati > Actinomycetota > Actinomycetes > Propionibacteriales > Nocardioidaceae > Nocardioides > Nocardioides sp. NPDC057577. The sequence goes on from NZ_JBHVGB010000081.1 coordinate 7,549, forward strand.
AAGTAGCCGCTTCGCGGACGCCTGAGGCCGCGCTGGACCGTGATGTAGTCGGCGAGCGACGACTCGCTCGCTCGGGTGGCGAACCGGAACGAGGTGGACCCACCCTCGGCGTTGAACCCCGAGGCGACCGCGATCGCCTCGATGATCGTGGACTTCCCGGTGCCGTTGTCGCCGACGAGGAACGTCACCCGCTCGTCGAGCTCGATGCCGTCCCCGCCGGCCAGCTCGCGCACCGCCGGCAGGGTGAACGGATAGCGACCGGTGTCATGACGGGGGTCGAGGGTGATCCGGGCGACGAAGCGCTCGTCGAACCGCATCCTCAGCCCGCCGGATCGATCGGCGGGCGCCGGGTGCCGGTCGGGTCGAGGCGCTCGAGCACGCTCCCGGCGATCTCGGAGAGCTGGTCGACCTGATCGGGAGTCAGGGCGTCGAAGACGTACTCGCGCACCGCGTCCACGTGACCGGGGGCGGAGGCGACCATCTTCTCGAGACCGGCCTCGGTGAGACGTACGTTGGTCGCTCGGCGGTCGCCCGGGCAGCTGTGGCGCTCGATGAGGCCGCGGTCGGCGAGGCGCTTGACCACGTTGGAGAGCCTCGGCAGCGTGGCGTTGGTGTAGCCGGCCAGCTCGGTCATCCGCAGGGTCCGGTCGGGCACCTCGGAGAGCATGGCCAGCACGCCGTAGTCGAAATGGGTCAGGCCGGCATCGCGGCGCAGCTGGGAGTCGAGAGCCCCCGGGAGCAGCTCGAGCACGGCGATGAGGCGAACCCATGCCGCCCGCTCCGCCGGCGACAGCCAGTTGCCCTCCACGCCAGGGAGTGTGCCGCAGAAAGTTGCGCGGAACAAACAACGGTCGCCTAGAGTTAGTTCAAGCAACAACTATTGCGCCGAACCGCAGGAGCCCGCCATGACCACCGCCCCCGAGAGCACGACCGCCGCCGCGGACGCCCGCCTCCCGCAGACGCATCCGTTCGCCCAGCACCTGCGGACGGTCCAGGCGCGCGAGGCGGCCGACCCGCATCGCGCCTGGACGCCGGCCGACGGGCCGCTGCCGAGCCTCTACCTGTCCCACGGCGGTGGACCGCTGCCGCTGCAGAGCCCGGAGTGGCTGGACCCGCTGCACACCTGGGCACGGTCGCTGCCCCGGCCGAAGGCCATCCTGGTCGTCTCCGCCCACTGGGAGTCGGCGCCGCTCTCGATCAGCGCGACCCGCCCCGACGAACTGGTCTACGACTTCGGCGGCTTCGACCCGATCTACCACTCGGTGCGCTACGACACCCCGGACGCGAGCGAGCTCGCCCGTACGACCGCGGCGCTGATGCCCGACGCCGAGACCGCCCACCAGCACACCCGCCGCGGCCTCGACCACGGCGCCTGGGTGCCGCTGAAGATCATGTACCCGGCCGCCGACATCCCGGTCGTGCAGCTCTCGCTGCCCACCGATGATCCCGACAAGCTGCTGGCCCTCGGCGAGCGCCTGCGGCCGCTGCGCGAGGAGGGCGTGCTCGTGGTCGGCTCGGGCCACATGACCCACGGGCTGCCCTTCATCACCCGCGAGATGATGACCGAGAACGTGCCGGCCGGCTGGTCCTCCGACTTCGACGCCTGGGCCGCCGACGCCCTGGACCGCGGCGACGTCGCCGAGCTGGCCAGGTTCCGCACCGCCGCCCCGGGCATGCCGTACGCCCACCCGACCGTCGAGCACTTCACCCCGCTCTTCGTCACCCTGGGCGCGGCCACAGACCCGACGGCACCGGTCACCACCACCCTGGACGGCTATGGCCTGGGACTCTCCCGCCGCTCCTTCCAAGCGGCCTGAAGCTGGACCGACAGAACGGGCGCCAGCGGCATCCGGGCGAGCAGCAGGGCCTGGTAGGCGTGGTAGACGTCGGGCTTGCCGTGCCAGATGACGTGTGACGGGCGGTTGTGCTCGTCCAGCTCGTGATGCCAGCTGCCGAGCTCGTGGTCGAGCAGGTGCTCGGCGGCGTACGTCTCGAAGCGCTCGCGCCACTCCTCATAGCCCACCTCCCCGGTGCGGGTGTGCAGGGCGCCCGCGGCGGCGATCGCCTCGGCGGCCACCCAGTGCAGCCGCAGGCGGGTGACGGGGGTTCCGTCCCAGGAGGTCGTGTAGACGAAGCCCGGCTCGCCGTCGGGAGACCAGCCGACCTCGACGGCACGCGCGAAGAGCGCCCGCGCGTCCTCGACCAGCCACGACGGAGGATCCGGCAGAGAAGCGTCCAGGTGCAGGAGCAGCCGCGACCACTCCAGCAGGTGCCCCGGCGTGCAGCCGTAGGGGCGGAACGGGTCGCCGGGACGGTCGGCGTTGTAGTCCGGGAGCGGCGACCAGGAGAGGTCGAAGTGCTCGGGCAGGTCATAGCCGTGGGAGCGGGCGACACCATGGATCAGGTGCTCGGCGATCGCGAGCGCCCGCTGGTGCCATGCGCGGTCACCGGTGACGTCACCGGCGGCCAGGAACGCCTCGACGGTGTGCATGCTGGAGTTGGCCCCGCGATAGGCCTCCCCCGACGCCAGCTCGCGCTCGAGGCTGTCGACCACCCGGCCGTCCTCGTCGAGGAAGTGCTGCTGCATCACGCCCAGCGCCTCGTCGAGCAGCGCGTCCGCACCGGGCACACCGGCCGCGAGGCCGCTGCTCGCGGCCAGGATCACGAAGGCGTGGGCGTAGGCCTCCTTGAGGGTGCCGACCGGCTCGCCCTCGGCCGAGACCGAGGCGTACCAGCCACCGAGCTCGTCGTCGCGCAGCGCTCCCGACAGCGCTCGGATGCCATGGGCCGCGAGCTCCGCGGCGTCGTCGACGTCCCCGCGCAGGTGGGCGAGGGCGAAGACGTGGGTCATCCGGGCGGTGATCCAGGTGTGCACCGGCTCGGCAGGGTCCGGGCGACCCGAGTCGTCCAGCCACCAGAAGCCGGCGGGCGAGGCCGCCGACGGCCGGGCGAACCCGGCCAGCCGACGGCACTCGACGTCCGTGTCGATCATCCCTTGACCGAGCCGGCCATCAGCCCGCCCACGAAGTAGCGGCCGAGCAGGATGTAGATGATCAGCGTCGGGACGGACGCGATCAGCGCGCCCGCCATGCTGGCGGAGTAGTCCTGCAGCTGACCGCTTGCCAGGAAGTTGAGCGCGATCGTCACCGGCCCGTTGCGCGAGGTGGAGAAGAAGAGCGCGAACAGGTAGTCGTTCCAGGCCGAGGTGAACTGCCACATCAGCACCACCACGAACGCCGGCGCGGAGATCGGCAGGATGATCGAGGCGTACGTCCGGAGCATGCCGGCACCGTCGACCCGGGCGGCCTCGACGAGCTCGACCGGGACCCCCGCGTAGTAGTTGCGGAAGATCAGCGTGGTGATCGGCAGACCGTAGACCACGTGCAGCACGATCAGGCTCGGGACGCCGTTCGGGACACCGAGGTTGCCCATCAGCTGCACCAGGGGCACCATCACCGCCTGGTAGGGGATGAACATCCCGAACAGGATCAGCGTGAACACCACGTCGGCGCCCGGGAACCGCCACTTCGAGAGCACGAACCCGTTCATCGAGCCGAGCACCGAGGAGATGATCGAGGCCGGGATGACCATGGCGAAGGTGCGCCCCAGGGCCGGCCCGAGCTGCTCCCAGGCGCGCGACCAGCCGGCCGTCTCCCAGGACTCGGGGAGCTTCCAGGCGTTGGCGGGAGTCGCGTCGCCGAGCCCCTTGAAGCTGGTCACGAGCAGGACGTACGCCGGGAGCAGGACGATCAGCGCGAAGAGGATCAGCAGGACGTACTTGATCGTGCGCCAGATCCCGCGCGAGCGCTCGCCCGGGATCTTGGTCGCGACGGCTGCCGGGATGGCATCGGTCGTCATCGGCGGCGCTCCTGACGGTAGGTGGAAACGAGGTAGGGAACGATCAGGATGGCCACGATCACCAGCAGGACGGTGCCGATGGCGGCCGACTTGGCGTAGTCGCCGCGGGTGAACTCGATCCACATCTGGGTGGCCGGCACCTGGGTCGTGTAGTTGGTCTGGCCCGCGATGGCCATGATCAGGTCGAAGACCTTCAGCGACATGTGGCCGATGATGATGATCGCCGAGAGGGCGACCGGGCTCAGCTGCGGGAAGATGACGTGGCGGTAGAGCTGCCACTCCGAGGCGCCGTCCATCCGGGCCGCCTCGCGCAGCTCCTCGGGAATGCCGCGGAAGCCGGCCAGGAAGAGGGCCATCACGTAGCCGCTGAGCTGCCAGATCGCGGGGACCGCGATCGCGAGGATGCCCCACCGCTCGTGGGTCCACCAGGGGTTCTGCAGGAAGTCGAGGTGGAGAGTCTCGAAGAGCCGGTTCAGACCGGAGGCACGCTCACCCTCGGCGTTGTTGAGCAGCCAGCGCCAGACCACACCGGAGGCGACGAACGAGACCGCCATCGGGAACAGGTAGATGGCCCGGAACAGCGACTCGCCGCGAGCCTTGCGCTCGAGCAGCCACGCCCACAGGAACCCCAGGCACAGGGTGCCGACGAGGAACGTCGCGGTGTAGAGCAGCAGGTTGCGCAGCGAGTAGATGAAGTCGTCGTCGGCGAACAGGTCGCGATAGTTGTCAAGACCGGCGAAACCCTGGGACGGCCCGATGGTGTGGCGGTCCTGCAGGGACGTGTTGATGTTGGACCCGATCAGGCCGTAGACGAAGACACCGATGACGATGACGGTCGGCAGGATCAGGAGTACGGGTGCGACCCACCCGTGGCCGCCGCTGCGGCCCTTGGGCCGCCTGGGCTGCTTGGGCCGCTTGACGGCGCTGGGCACCGTGGAGGACATGTGTCCGTCCTTTCACACAGGGGGTCCGAGGGGCCACGGCGGATGGTGCGGCCGCAGCCCCTCGGACCAGATGATCTCGTCAGGCTCGGGAGAGCCCCGTCACTCGGGCTTGTTGTCCTCGGCGGCCTCGACAAGGCCGTCCTGGAGCTCGGCGACGTCCTTGTTGCTGCCGAACTTCGCCACGGCGGCGGTGACGTCGGTCAGCCAGTTGACCGAGGTCGCGGCGCCGTGGGCGAGCGAGGACACGATCTCGTCCTCGCCCCACGACTTGATCGCGGTCTGCTGGTACTCACCGAAGTCGGCGGTGTCGGCCGTGGTGCTGGCCGGGATCGAGCCCTTCGCCTTGTTGAAGGCCACCTGGCCCTCGTCGCTGGCGATGGTGTCGAGCCAGGCCTCGGTGCCGTCGGGGTTGGGGCCGTCGACCGGCATGGTGAACGAGTCGGCCAGGAAGTCGAAGACGCCCTCGGTGCCCGGGACCGGGACCGCGGTGTAGTCGGTGCCGAGCGTCTTCTTCTGCTCCTGGAAGGCTGCCTCGGCCCAGTCACCCATGACGTTGAACGCGGCGTCGCCGTCGATGACCAGCTGGGTCGCGTCCGGCCAGTCGAGACCCTGGCGGTCGGTGTTGGTCAGCGAGAGGAGCGTGTTGTAGTCCGCCAGCGCGGCCTCGACCTCGCTGCCGCCCCAGTCGGTCGTGCCGTCCCACAGACCGTTGTACGCCTCGGCGCCCAGATCGGCGAGGAGCACGGTCTCGAGCAGGTGGACCTGGGTCCAGTCGGTCGCGATCGAGAGCGGGATGATGCCCTTGGCCTTGATCTTCTTCAGGTCGGCGATCCAGGCGTCGAGCGAGTCGTAGGTCTTGTTGGCCTCGATGCCGGCCTTCTCCAGGACGGCCGGGTTGGCCCAGAGCACGTTGGCTCGGTGGATGTTCGAGGGGACGGAGTAGATGCCGCCGTCCTGGGTCAGACGCTCGAGCAGGCCCTCGGGGAACTGCTCGTTCCAGCCCTTCTCCTCGTAGAGGTCGGTGAGGTCCTCGATCTGGCCGGCGTTGATGTAGTCGGTCAGCTCGGCACCCGCGTGTGCCTGGAAGGTGGCCGGCGGCTCACCGTTCTGCAGGCGGGACTGGAGCACGTTCTTCGCGTCGCTGCCGGCGCCACCGGCGACGGCGCCGTTGACGAACTTCTGGTCGGGGTTCTGCTCGTCGAACACCTTGACCAAGGCGTCGAGCCCGGCCTTCTCACTGCCCTCGGCCCACCAGGTGAAGACCTCCACCTCATCGGTGCTGCCGCTCTCGTTGTCGCTGCCGCAGGCGGAGACCGCCAGCAGGCTCAGGGCGGCCAGGCCGGCGGCCAGGGCCTTACGCGTTGCGTTCATCTTTGATCCTCCGGTTGCGCGACCGCCACGTCGGTGTGTGATCTGGGTTACTCGCGGTCGCGTGCCGGGACAACGTACGCCTCTTGGTTCTGTCCAGTCAACGCATAACGAAGGACGTTTTCAACCTGAGATCTGTCGCAAATCGACATAATCACCTACAGTCACGCCATGACCACTCCGGAATCGCGGCTGCGCGTCGCCAACCGTTCCCAGGTCCTGGACCTGCTGGGACGGTCGGCGCCGGTCAGCCGCGCCGAGCTCGCCCAGCGCACGGGACTCTCCCGCAGCACCGTGTCGAGCATCGTCCAGGAGCTGCTCGCCTCCGAGCAGATCGTCGAGACCACCGGCGCCGCCCTGGCCCGGGGAGGCGGGCGACCGCCGTCGCTCCTCACCATCAGCGGCTCCCCCGGCACGCTCATCGGGGTCGACATCGGCCATCGCCACGTCCGGGTCGCGGTAGCCGACCTCACCGCGAAGCCGCTCATCGACCACGAGATCCGGCTCGATGTCGACAACTCCGCGGTCGAGACCATCGACCGTGCCGCCGCACTCGTGCGCGAGTGCCTGGCCGAGGTGGGCATCGACCCGAAGAGGGACCGCGTCCTCGGTGTCGGCATGGGGATTCCCGGCCCCGTCGACCCGCACAGCGGCATCGTCGTCTCCCCCATTCTCGGGAACTGGATGGACCTGGCCCCGGGCGAGGAGCTCGCCCGCCGCATCGGCATGCCCGTCAAGATCGAGAACGACGCCAACCTCGGCGCGCTCGCCGAGGTCGAGTACGGCGCCGCGCGCGACGTCGACGACGTCATCTACGTCAAGGCGTCCAGCGGCATCGGCGCCGGACTGGTCCTGGCCGGCAAGCTCTACCGCGGGATCACCGGGATCGCGGGCGAGATCGGTCACGTACGTTTCGAGGACAACGGCCCGATCTGCCGGTGCGGCAACCGCGGCTGCCTGGAGAAGGCCTTCGGCGGGTCCCGGCTGGTCGAGCTGCTGCAGCCCGCCTACGACGAGACGCTCACCGTCGAGCGCCTGCTCGAGCTCGCCCAGGAGGGCGACATCCGGGTCAACCGGATCCTCGACGACGCCGGCCGCGCGGTCGGCCGCGTGCTGGCCGACCTCTGCAACCACCTCAACCCGGCGCTGATCGTGGTGGGCGACACGATGCGCCAGTCGGAGTCCTTCGTCCTCGGCATCAAGGACTCGATCGACCGCTTCACCCAGCCCGACACCGCTGCCGCGCTCGATGTCGTCCCCAGCGAGCTCGGCGACAACGCGGGTGTCATGGGGGCGCTGGTCATCGCCGGATCGGCCGCTCCGGCACCGTCGGGAACAATATGAGCGCCTGCTTACGTTGAGCACCTCGTGACTTCACTCTTCTCGCAGCTGAGCCTGGGTCCCACGACCCTCCCCAACCGCGTCCTGATGGCGCCACTGACCCGGATGCGGGCATCCCAGCCCGGCGACGTACCCAACCCGCTGATGGCGGACTACTACCGCCAGCGTGCCTCGGCGGGGCTGATCGTCTCCGAGGGCACCCAGATCTCGCCGCAGGGCAAGGGCTACATGGACACCCCCGGCATCTACTCCGCCGAGCAGGTCGAGGGGTGGCGCCACGTCACCGACACCGTCCACGAGGCCGGCGGCCGGATCGCCGCGCAGCTGTGGCACACCGGCCGGGTCTCCCACGAGGCCTTCCACGACGGCGACCTCCCGGTCAGCGCCTCCGCGCTCCCCTACCGCAACCGCACGACCGTACGCGGCGAGGACGGCACCCCGACCCGGGTCAACTGCCCCACGCCCCGCGCCCTGGAGACCGCCGAGATCGCGGACCTGATCGAGGACTACCGCCGCGCCACCCGCAACGCCCGCGAGGCCGGGTTCGACCTGGTCGAGATCCACGCCGCCCACGGCTACCTGCTCCACCAGTTCACCAGCGCGAGCAGCAACGAGCGCACCGACTCCTACGGCGGCTCGCTCGAGAACCGAGCGCGGCTGACGCTGGAGGTGCTCGACGCGGTCGTCGAGGAGTGGGACGCCGAGCACGTCGGCATCCGGATCTCCCCGATCGGCTCCTTCAACGGGCTCGAGGACCCCGAGGGCGCCGAGATGGGCCTCCACCTGGCTGCCGAGATCGGCAAGCGCGGCATCGCCTTCCTGCACCTGTCCGAGCCCGACTGGGCCGGCGGGCCCGAGCTCTCCGACGACTACCGCAAGCAGCTGCGCACCGCGCACCCCGGCCCGATCGTCGGCGCCGGCGCCTACACCTCGGAGAAGGCCTCCCGCCTGCTCGAGGCCGACCTGATCGACGCGGCCGCGTTCGGGCGTACGTTCATCGCGAACCCGGACCTGCCCCGGCGCCTCGAGCAGAGCCTGCCGCTCAACGAGCCCGACCTGTCGACCTTCTACGGCGGCGGCGAGGCCGGCTACACCGACTACCCCGAGTGGACCGCCTGAATTCATCCCGGTCTCACCTGAACCCGCACGGCGGAGGACTCTTCTCTGGCATGGTCCTCCGCCATGCGGGTTCTCGTGACTTCTGCCCTGTCCCTCGCGCTGCTCGGTGGCGCGCTCGCCCCCTCGTCGGCGGCCCAGACCTCCGAGCCCGCCCCTGACCCGGTAGCGCTGGTCGACCCGCTGATCGGCTCCTCGAACGGTGGCAACACCTACCCCGGAGCCGTACGCCCCTTCGGGATGCTCTCCTTCAGCCCGACCTCCACGGCCGGCGACCAGACCAACACCGCCGCGTCGAACGGCTACACCTACGACACCACGCGGCTGCGCGGCTTCTCGCTGACTCACGTCAACGGCGCGGGCTGCCACCCCGGCGCCGCAGGCGATGTGCCGATCTTCCCGCACACCGGCGAGATGACCGGTTCGCCCACCGCGGACGTGACCGATGCGACGTACGCCTCGAACTTCAGCCACGCCGACGAGCTGGCCGAGCCGGGGCGCTACCGGCTGGGCCTGGCAAACGGCGCCGAGGTCGACACCGCGGTGACCACCCGGGCCTCGGTCAGCGACCTGACCTTCCCCACGGACAAGCCGGCCAACCTGCTCTTCCGCACCTCCAACTCGCTCAACGGCAGCGAGAGCGCGGTGACGCGGATCGACGAGGCGAAGCGAACCGTCAGCGGCTCGGTGCACACCGGCGCGTTCTGCGGCCGGCGCGGCAACGGCGGCGGGAGCAACAAGCGCTCCTACTACCGGCTCTACTTCACCGCCCAGTTCGACCGCGGCTTCAGCGGACACGGCACCTGGGTGAACGGCGAGCTCCAGCCCGGATCCACCGAGGCGCGGGGTGGCGAGGGCTACGAGACCGGCGCCGCCCGGCAGGGACAGGGCTCGGGCGGCTATGTCTCCTTCGACGCCGGCCGCGACCAGAGCGTGCGGATGCGGATCGGGATCTCCTACACCAGCCAGGCGGCGGCCGAGGCCAACCTCGCCGCCGAGATCGGGCGGCGTGACACCGTCTCGACCGTCGCCTCGGATGCCAGGGCCGAGTGGCGCCGGGCGCTCTCCTCGATCGAGGTCTCCGGTGGCACCGATGAGGAGCAGACGGCGTTCTACACCGGCCTCTACCACTCCTACCTGCAGCCCAACATCATCTCCGACGTGGCCGGCACCTACTGGGGCAGCGACCAGGAGGTCCACCGGATCGAGCGCGGCCAGCAGGCCCAGTACGGCAACTTCTCCGGCTGGGACCAGTACCGCGCCCACACCCAGCTGCTCGCGCTCCTGGAGCCGCGGGTCGCCGGCGACTTCGCCCGCTCGCTGCACGCCTACGCGCGTCAGCACGGCGGCGTCTGGGACCGCTGGGTCCACCTGAGCGGCTGGACGCACGTGATGACCGGCGACCCCAGCGCCCCCACGCTGGCCGGCTTCTACGCGCTCGGCGTCCGCAACTTCGACGCCGCCGGGGCGTACGAGTCGCTGGTCCGCCAGGCGACGGTGCCGCACCCCGACGGGCTCTCCAACTACGGCTGCCCGGGCCAGTGCATCGGCCAGCGGCCGAACCTGGCCGACTACCTGGCCAAGGGCTACGCGCCCCAGGACACCTGCCGCTGCTGGGGCGGCGCCGCGGAGACCCTCGAGGATGCCGTCGCCGACTACTCGCTCGCCGACTGGGGCCGGCGCCTCGACGCCTCCGCTGCCGAGACGGACTCGCTGATGGAGCGGGCCGGCTGGTGGCAGCACACCTTCAACCCGTCGGCGACCACCACGGACGGCTACCAGCAGGCCCGCAACGCCGACGGGAGCTGGGTCTCCGGCTTCACCCCGTCGACCCAGACCGGCTTCGCGCAAGGGAGCAGCGCGACGTACACCTGGATGGTGCCGCACGACGTCGCCCGGCTGGCCGGGGCCGTGGGCGGGCGCGAGCGCGCGATCCAGCGGCTGGATGCGTTCTTCCACAAGGCCGACGGCTCCTGGCAGTACACCGGCGGCGACGCGCTGCGCTACGACCCCACCAACGAGCCCGGCATCCACATCCCGTGGATGTACAACGCCCTCGGCGCACCTTGGAAGACCCAGGAGACGGTCCGCGCGATGGCATCGCTGGCCTACGGGACCGGACCGCGCGGCCTGCCCGGCAACGACGACCTCGGCACCATGTCCGCCTGGTACGTCTTCGCCGCGATGGGCATCTACCCGCAGGACCCCGCCCGCGCCGAGATGCTCATCTCCAGCCCGATCTTCGAGCGCGTCGTGATCCACCGCGGCAACGGCGTCGACATCACCATCGAGTCCCCCGGCGCCGGCGCCGAGAACATCTACGTCCGGTCGGTCACCCTCGACGGCACGCCACGCACCCGGTCGTGGCTCCCCGAGTCGGTGATGAACCACGGCGGCACCGTCCGCATCGACGTCGGCGCCGACCCGAACCGCGCCTGGGGCACCGCCGAGGCCGACCTGCCGATCTACCACACCGACTAATGATGCACTTGTTACGAGGTCATCATGCACTCATAATGAGTGCATGGCCTACCTGCAGATCCGCGACATCCCCGACGACGTACGCGATGTCCTCGCCCAGCGCGCTAAGGACCGCGGACAGTCGCTGAACTCCTACCTGCGTGACGTCGTCCTCCGGGAGGCGTCGTTCGCCAACAACCAGGCCTTGATCGACCGCGTGGTCGCGAGCAGGGGCGATTCGAAGTTCACCACCGAGGATGTGCTCGCCGCGCGCGACACGGCCCGCGGCGAGCGCTCCCAGGGCGCCGCGTGATCGTCCCCGACGCTTCCGCAGTAGCGCTTCTCTTCGCCGACCCCGACGCCGACTTCCGGGTGAACGCGGCGACCAAGATCCTTGCCGACGACCCCGAATGGGTCGTTCCGGAAGTCTGGCGGACCGAGGTGCTCAGCGTCTTCCGCGGCCTCCTCCTGGGCGGCAAGCTCACCGACCAGGACGCAGAACAGGCGTTGCACTGGCTCCAGGCGATCACGGTGATCACCGCACCGACCGGGCCGCACCTCACCCGAATGTGGGAGCTGCGCAGCAACCTGTCGACCTACGACGCCGGCTACGTCGCAGTCGCCGAGTCACATGACCTGACCCTCGTCACCGCCGACGTGCGCATCGCAAAGGCCGGCGTCGCACGCTGCCCGGTGAGAATGATCAGCTGACACGAGACCTCCGCGCACCGAGGGGACTACCCGACTGACCGTCACCATCTGCGAAGATTCGGGGCGTGAGCACTTCGACGACGTCACGCGGCAACGCTCTCGACCGGTTCTTCCAGATCAGCGCACGCGGCTCGACGGTCGGGCGTGAGGTCCGCGGTGGGGTGGTCACGTTCTTCACGATGGCCTACATCGTCGCGCTGAACCCGCTGATCCTCGGGTTCGCGCAGGACGTCAACGGCGACCTCCTCGGCGGGAACGGCGGCGACAACCTGGCTGCGATTGCCGCCGGAACCGCGCTGGTGGCGGGCGTGATGACGATCCTGATGGGCCTCGCGGCCAACTACCCGCTGGCGCTGGCGACCGGACTCGGGCTCAACGCGTTCGTGGCGTTCTCGATCGCGAGCCAGATGACCTGGGCCGACGCGATGGGGCTGGTGGTGATCGAGGGTCTGGTGATCCTCGTGCTGGTGCTCACCGGGTTCCGGGAGGCCGTCTTCCACGCCGTGCCGCGCGAACTCAAGACCGCGATCTCGGTCGGGATCGGCCTGTTCATCGCGGTGATCGGGTTCGTCGACGCCGGGTTCGTGCGCCGCATCCCCGACGCCGCGAACACGACCGTCCCGGTCCAGCTCGGCCCGACCGGGCAGCTCGCCGGCTGGCCGGTGCTGGTCTTCGTCATCGGCCTGGCCCTGGTGATCACGCTGTGGGTGCGCAAGGTGCGCGGCGCGATCCTGATCTCGATCGCGGCGACCACGGTGCTGGCGATCGTCGTCGAGTCGATCGCCGGGCTCGGCAAGGGCAGCGCCGAGAACCCGACCGGCTGGGCGCTCAACGTGCCGGCCTTCCCGGACAAGATCGTCGACTGGCCCTCGTTCACGACGCTGGGCGAGTTCAACCTGCTCGGCTCGTTCGAGAACGTCGGCATCGTGACCGCGCTGCTGCTGGTCTTCACGCTCATGCTCGCCGACTTCTTCGACACCATGGGCACGATGACGGCCATCGGCTCCGAGGCCGGTCTGCTGCGTGCGGACGGCACCCCGCCGCGTACGCGCTCGATCCTGGTCGTCGACTCGCTGGCCGCCGCGGCCGGTGGCGCCGGTGGCGTCTCCTCCAACACCTCCTACGTCGAGTCTGCCTCCGGCGTCGGCGAGGGTGCCCGCACCGGTCTGGCGGCGGTCGTGACCGGTGTGCTCTTCCTGCTCACCACGTTCCTCTCCCCGCTCGTCGAGATCATCCCGTCGGAGGCGGCAGTGCCCGCCCTGGTGCTGGTCGGTTTCCTGATGATGCAGCAGGTCAAGGACATCAACTGGGCCGACCCGGACATCGCGATCCCGGCGTTCCTGACGATCGCGCTGATGCCGTTCACCTACTCGATCTCGGTGGGCATCGGCGCCGGCTTCCTGGCGTACGTCCTCATCAAGATCGTCCGCGGCAAGGCAAAGAGCGTGCACCCGCTGATGTGGCTCGTCGCCGTCATGTTCGCCGTCTACTTCGCGATCCACCCGATCTCGAGCTGGATCGGCTGATGGACCCGTCCACCCGGCAGCCGCTGCGCGAGGTGGTCGCCCGCGACATCCGTCGCAAGATCATGGCCGGCGAGCTCGCCCCCGGCGACCGGTTGCGCGAGCAGGCGCTCGCCACCGAGTACGGGGTCTCCCGCGTGCCGGCGCGGGAGGCGCTGCACGTGCTGGCCCAGGAGGGGTTCGTCGACACCGTGCCGCGCCGCGGCGCGACGGTGGCCTTCCCCTCGGCGCAGAAGACCCGGCAGCTCATGGTCATCCGGGAGAACCTCGAGGTGCTGGCTGCCGGCCTGGCAGCCCGCCGGCACGGGGGCGACCAGGGCGAGGAGCTGACCGAGGTGCTCGAGCTCGGCACCAGCGCGACCGCCGTCGGCGACTATGCCGCCCTGCCGGAGCTGATCGCGCGGTTCCACGACGCGATCGGGATCGCCTCGGGCAACGACGAGCTCGCCAAGATGACCCGCTCGCTGCGGATGCAGGTGCGCTGGGTCTTCGAGATGCAGCTCGAGGAGCGGTCGAGCACGTCGTGGAAGCACCACCAGGAGATCGCCGAGGCGGTCCTCGCCGGTGACCAGGAGCTGGCCGAGTCCTCGATGCGCGCCGACGTCACCCGTGACGCCGACCTGCTCGTCGACCTGCTGGTCGCGCGCGCCGAGCGCCGGCGCCCCTGAACCGACCGGGCTTAACCAGACCCGACGTCTTCTGAAACGAGGACGAAACCGCACGCTGTTTGTATACAAGAATGATCGAACGGTATACGGAGCCGCCCGTGCTGGTGGCCGGCAACAGCGTCACCAGGTCGTTCCCCAACGGCACCACCGCGCTCGCCGAGGCGAGCTTCGAGATCCGCGCCGGTGAGTTCGTCTCCTTCGTCGGGCCCTCGGGCTGCGGCAAGTCGACGATGCTCCGCATGGTCGCCGGCCTCGACGTGCCGACCAGCGGCAGCGTCGAGCGCGGCGACGGCGAGATCGGCTACGTCTTCCAGGACGCGACGCTGCTGCCGTGGCGTACGGCCCTGGGCAACGTCCTCCTCCCGCTGCGGCTCGCCGGGACGAAGAAGGGCCGGATCAAGAGGCTCGAGGCCGAGGAGCGGGCGCGGGCGGCGCTCGAGGTCGTCGGGCTGGCCGCGTACGCGGACCATCGGCCGGCCCAGCTCTCGGGCGGGATGCGGATGCGGGTCTCGATCGCCCGCTCGCTGGTCCAGCGGCCGGAGCTGTTCCTCTTCGACGAGCCGTTCGGCGCCCTCGACGAGATCACCCGCCAGGACCTCAACGGCCAGCTCGACACCCTGATGGCGACCGACCCGTTCACCGGGATCTTCGTGACCCACTCGGTCCCCGAGGCGGTCTTCCTCTCCGACCGGGTGCTGGTCTTCTCCTCCCAGCCGGGACGGATCGTCGCCGACCTTCGCATCGACCTGCCCCGGCCGCGACCTGAGGGGCTGCGCTTCAGCAGCGAGTACGCCGAGCTGTGCCGTCAGGTCTCCGACGCCCTCGCCGGTGCCCACCAGAGCACGGACCCGAAGACGGAGGCCGCCGCATGACCGCGCTCCTGGAGACCCAGCCGGAGACCCGCCCGTTGACGAAGGTCCCGTTCCTGCGCTTCGACCCGGGCCACGGCAGCCGGACCGTACGCTGGGTCGCCCCCGTCCTCACCCTGGTGGTCGTCCTCGGGGTGTGGACGCTGGTGAGCACCCAGCTCCTCTCCCCCACCCGCCAGTTCCTGCTGCCCTCGCCGTGGGAGGTGCTCGAGGCGGGCTTCCTGCAAGAGGCCGGCCGGACCGAGATCTTCACGGCCCTGTGGTCGACCACGAGGATCGCCCTGGTCGGGCTGGTGCTGGCGATGGCGATCGGGGTCTTCTTCGCGGTCGTGATGAGCCAGGCCCGCTGGGCGGAGGCCTCGTTCTACCCCTACGCCGTGATCCTGCAGACCATCCCGATCCTGGCGATGGTGCCGCTGCTCGGGTTCTGGTTCGGCTACGACTTCACCTCGCGGCTGGTCGTGTGCGTGCTGCACTCGCTGTTCCCGATCATCACCAACACGATGTTCGGCATCGCCTCGGTCGACGACAATCTGCACGACCAGTTCTCGCTCTTCCGCGCCTCGCGCTGGCAGCGGCTCATCCACCTCCAGCTGCCCGCCGCGCTCCCCGCGGCGCTGGCCGGCTTCCGGATCTCGGCCGGGATGGCGGTGGTCGGCTCGATCATCGCCGACTTCTTCTTCCGGCAGGGACAGCCCGGCATCGGCCGGCTGATCGACACCTACCGGCAGAGCCTCGACACCGACCTGATGATGGCCGCCCTCGCTGCCTCCTCGCTCGTCGGGATCGTCCTCTTCCTGCTCTTCGGCGCCGTCCTGCGCGCCGTCGAGACCCGCCGTTCCCCCCGTCGCTGACCCCCACACCCTGGAGAGAACCCCATGACGTACGCCCGTTGGACCCGCATCACTGCCACCACCGCCCTCGCCGCGCTCGCCCTGACCGGATGCGGCGGCAGCGAGGAGGCGATCGGCGACCCCGACGCCCCGAAGGGCTCGCTCGCCGCCGTCTGCCCGGCGACCGTGGTCATCCAGACCGACTGGTACGCCACCCCCGAGCGCTCCCCCGCCTACAACCTGATCGGCCCCGACGGCGAGATCGACGTCGACAAGGGCGCCTACGTCGGCGAGATCGGCGACACCGGCGTCACCGCCGAGATCCGGCTCGGCGGGCCGTTCATCGGCGGCCAGCCGGTGACCGCGCAGCTCTACACCGACGACACCATCGACCTCGGCGTCGTCGCCACCGACATCGCGATCCGCGACTACGAGAAGTTCCCCACCCGTGGCGTGTTCACGATGATGCAGAAGTCGCCGTTCATGGTGATGTTCGACCCCACCAAGTTCCCCGAGGTGAAGACCTGGGACGACCTCAAAGCCACCGGGGCGCCGGTCCTGCACGCCCAGGGCGTCAGCTGGGTCGACTACCTGGTGCACGAGGGCCTCGTCGACGAGAAGCAGCTCGACGGCTCCTTCGACGGCAGCCCCAGCCGGTTCGTCGCCGACGACGGCGCGCTGTTCCAGCAGGGCTACGTCAGCAACGAGCCCTATCGCTGGGAGCACGACGTCGCCGAGTGGGCGAAGCCGACCGCCCACCTGATGCTCGACGACGCCGGCTACCAGGTCTACCAGCAGGCGTACGCGGTCCGGGCGGATGACGAGGAGACGCTGAGCCCGTGCCTGAAGGAGCTGGTGCCGCTGCTGCAGCAGTCGGAGATCGACTACTTGAAGGATCCGACGCCGGTCAACGACACCCTGATCGAGATCGCCGACGCCATCAAGGACGGTCCCCCGATCACCCCCGGCGGCAACGAGAACTCGGTGAAGGTCCAGGTCGAGACGGGCCTGGTCGCGAACGGCCCGGACGGCGCCTACGGCAGCTTCGACGTCGCGCGCGTCGACAGCGTGATCGAGAAGATGACGGCCGTGCTGAAGGACGGCGGCAAGGACGTCCCGGAGATCACCGGCGACGACCTGGTCACCAACGACTACATCGACCCCGAGATCAAGCGTTGACCCCAGTGCAGGCAAGCAC
>NZ_JBHVGB010000082.1:0-24239 GCF_042801335.1 Nocardioides sp. NPDC057577
GATTCTTGGTTCAGAACCGGATCGCGTCGATGATCCTGACCCGCGCGGCGATCATCGCCGGGAGGATGCCCGCGATCGCGCCTACCGCGAGGGCGACGGCGAGACCGAGGAACGCCGCCGAGAGCGGGAAGGGCGGGACGTCGTCGATGCCCTGGAGGACGTACTTCTCCACCAGCGGGTTCTTGATCGCGGCGACGGCCAGGAGCACGCCGACCACGCCCGCGACGACGGTGGCCACCACGCTCTCCATCATCACCGAGAAGAACACCCGCCCCGTGGTTGCGCCGAAGCTGCGCCGGATCCCGATCTCACGGATCCGCTGCTGGATGGTCACCAGCGCGATGTTGAGCAGGCTCAGCGCACCGAGCAGCAGGATGATCCCGGCGATCCCGAGGATCACCCACTTGACCGGTCCGATCGGGTCCTCGCCACCCCAGGCCATGTAATCGTCGCGCTGGGCGTCGACCTGGAGTCCCGGGAGCTCTGCCCGCATCGCCATCCCGATCTCGTTGGCCAGCTCGTCGGCGCCCTCGACCGGCACCCACATCTCGTAGCTGGCGTCGGTGGGGCCTCCGGCCTGCCAGTGCTCCATCGAGTCGGCCAGCATGAACGCGCGCGGCGTGCCGTAGCCCCGCAGACTCGTCACGCCGACGATCGTGGCGGTCACCGACATCCCCTGGCCGTTCAGCTCCACGGAGGTCGGCAGCGGCACACCCTGCAGGCCGAGCTTCTTGGCGAAGGTCTCGTCGATCACCAACGCCGGCGAGAGCCGCTCCGCGTCGGACTCGTCGAGCCAGCGGCCCTGCGGCACCACGACCCGGTGGATGGCGGCGTACGCGGGGTCGACGCCCATCAGCTCGACCCGCTTGCTGCGACTCGAGGTGGTCGCCTTGATGTCGTAGGCGGAGATCCGCGCCGATGCGTACGTCACGTCGAACCGCTCCGCGACCGTCTGGAACGCGGGCCGGACCCGCTCGACGGAGAGCGGCATGCCGTTGGTGTCGTCGTAGGCCATCACCGAGATGTGTGCCGGCCGGCCGTCGACCTCGTAGGACTCGGTGAACATCTGCTTCGCGATCTGTCCGGCCGCGACGGTCGCGGTGATCGAGGCGACCGCGACCGCCACTCCGACCAGGGACAACAGCACCCGGAGCTTGTGGATGCGCAGCTCCTGCCACGCCTCGACGGTCGAGGCGGCCAGACCGGTGACGAGGCGGGCCAGGGCCGCTCTCACGCCACCGCCTCCTCGGTCAACGGGTGCAGCCGACCCTCGGCCAGCCGGAAGCGCCGCCGGGCCAGGGCGGCGACGTTCTGGTCGTGGGTGATCGTGATCAGCGCCGCGCCGGAGTCGTACGTCGCCTGGTCGAGCAGCTTCATCACCATCGCGCCGGTCTCGACGTCGAGCGCGCCGGTCGGCTCGTCGGCGAGGACGACCGACGGGGTGCGCACGAGCGCCCGGGCGATGGCGATGCGCTGCTGCTCGCCGCCGGAGAGGAACTGCGGCATCGCGTCGAGCCGGTCGCCGAGGCCGACCTGGTCGAGCATCTCGGTCGCGCGCCTCCGTCGTTGCCAGAACTCCTTCCCCGAGGCGTAGAGCAGCGGTGCCATCACGTTCTCCAGCGCCGTACGCCCCGGCAGCAGGTTGAACTGCTGGAAGACGAACCCGACGTCCCGTCCGCGGATCCGGGCCGCCTGCCGGTTGCTGATCTCGGTGACGTTGCGACCTGCCCACTCGAGGGTGCCACCGGTGGGCCGATCCAGCAGGCCGAGCAGGTTCAGCAGCGTCGACTTGCCGGTGCCGGAGCGGCCGACGATGCCGACATGGTCCCCGCGCCGTACGGCCAGATCGACGCTGGTCAGGATGTGCAGGTCCTCGCCGTCAGGGAGCTCGACCGTGCGGGCCACGCCGGTGAGCCGCAGGAGCTCCTCCGCGCTCACATCTCCCCCACGGGCATCTCTTCGGACATCCCGTCGCCCGACTCCTTCGAGCCCGGGACGTAGCGCAGCACGGAGTCGCCGGCCTTCAGCCCGCTGGTGACCTCGACGAGCTTGCCGTCGGTGACACCGAGCTTGACTGGCTGCTCGGTCGGGGTGCCGTCCTCGCCGACGACCCAGACGCTGCCGTCGCGGACCAGGCCGGTGACGGCGGTGACCGGGATGGTGACCACGTCGCCGTCGCTCTTGCCCGCGTCGATCGTCATGGTCATCGTCAGACCGTCGAAGACGGTCACCTTCTCCGGCACCAGGCAGCTGATCCGGGCGCCGGCGCCGGACTCGCCCTCGGTCCCGGACTCGCCCTCCATCATCTCGCCCTCGGGTGCGTCGTCGGTGATCGTCTCGGTCGCCGCGTCGCCGATGCTCAGGTCGGTGCAGGTGAACGGCTTCGGGCCGCCCTCGATGGTCACCGTCGCGGTGTCGGGGTCGGTGGCCAGCCGGTAGCGGTCCAGCGGCGAGATCGCGCCGACCGCCCGGAAGGTCGTGGGACGGATCGAGACCACCACGCCGTCCTCGGCCACCTCGCCCATCATGTCGACGGCGTAGTTGCCGACGACGCCGGTGGCGGGCGCGACGACCGTGTACCAGTGGTAGACCGGCTTGGGCGCGGACGGCTCGACCGGTGCGTCGTCGCGATCGCCGTCGCCGGTGGCGTCATCGACCTTCCCGGGCTCTTCGGCGGGCTCCTCCTCGACGGGCTCGGCAGGCTCCTCCTCGGCGCGTACCTGGAAGAGCTTGTCGCCCTTCTTCACCCGGGCACCCGTCTCCGCGAACCTGTGCGCCAGCACGCCGGTCATCGAGCTGGTGGCCGAGACCGGCTTGTCGATCACGATCGTGCCGTCGACGGTGAGGGAGTTGGAGATCGTGCCCTTCTCGGCGACGACCTCCTCCGCAGGGATCTGCCCGGTCGGCGTGAGCGGTGCCCCGTCGGCATCCTGCGTCGACCCGGCGAAGGCCAGCTTGAAGAGGCTGACCGCGATGACCAGCCCGATCACTGCCCAGAACGACTTGAAAAGTACGCGGCGCACCGCCGTCTTCGACATGAGCGGACTGTAGCCCCGCCTTCTGGATCGCTGCGGCCGAATTTCCACCGGGTTTGTCAACACTCCATCCACGTATGTCTCGAACACGTGTTTGATCCCCTAGACTCCGGGGCCGACCGATCGATCGCCTCAGGCACGGGAGACCCCCACGATGCGTCCCGACAACGACACGACCCCGGCAGGCAAGGGTTCGGCAGGCAAGGGCTCGACCGGAAATGGTCGCGGCCTCATCCTCTTCGGCGCCGTCTCGGTCGCGCTGATCTCGACGGCCGCTGCGTACGTCGCCATGGTCGGCTTCGGGCGCGACGTGCTCGCCATGGGTGCGATCAACGCCTACGCCTTCGCCGGCGTCTTCGAGCTCTCGCTGGTCACCGTGGCGCTGATGGCCCGCGAGGCGGCTCAGCAGGACCGGCCGGCTCAGACTCTGCTGACCCTGACCTGGCTGCTGTCCGCCGCGTCCGGGTTCTTCGCCGGCTGGCACGAGATCCACCTCGGGCACGCCGCCACCGCCGCGGCATTCCGGTTCATCGTGCCGCTGCTGGCCGCCCTGATGTGGCACCTGGCCCTCGTCGGTGACCGCCACCTGGCGATGGAACGCTCCTGGTCCGACCTGCGGATGGGCGCTCGCATGCATGCCCTCCTCGCCACCCGGGTCGAGTGGCGCCGGGCGCGCGACACGGCGGTGCGGAAGCGTACGGCCTCGTCCCGCCGGAAGCTGGAGCGCGCGCAGAAGCGCTACTGGCGCGCCGAGGCGGTCGCCCTGCGGTCGGTCGCGCCGGGCGCGATGCGCGACCAGATCACCCAGTGGGTCGACGCCTTCGCCGCGGTCGCCGAGGGCACCCGCCAGGCCGACCGGCTGCCGATCACGCTGCCAGATGTGCACGAGGCGCTCAGCGTGCCGGTCATCGGGCGGGTCTCTGCCGAGCAGATCACGGAGCAGATCACCGAGCCGGCTGAGCAGCGCGACGAACTGCCCGGCGAGCCGGTGCCGAACGATCTCGCCGACATGCCTCGCGAGGTGCTGCCGCCGCGGGAGAGCCGGACGCGTGAGATGGCCTCCGCTCTCGCCACCCCCGACACTCGCCGCCGGGTCTCGAGCCGCGTGACCGAGGCCGCCCGCACCGCCGCCGACGCCGCCCCGGGTGCCGGGATGGCCCCGGAGTTCAGCAACGGCCGCACGGCCACCAAGCCGCCCGAGGTCGACGGCACGCTCCTCGACCGGATCCCGTTCCCCGAGAACATCCCCGATCCCGAGCCGGCGATGGACTACCCCGACGCGTTCCCCGACGAGATCGAGGACCTGCTCGCAAACCTGCCGGAGGACAACGCTCAGGCCGCCAGAGTCCTGGTCCGCGCCGGCGCCCGGGTGCCGGACGTGGCCGCCAAGCTGGGCGTCAGCCAGCGCACCGTCTACCGGTGGACCACCAACGCCCGCACCTGACCGCCGCCGATCGGGTCAGCCCTCGAGGTCGGCCTTGAGCTTGGCGAGCGTGGTCGCCATGCCCGTACGCAGCTCCTCGGTGAAGTTCTCCTGACCGCCGAAGGCGACCTTCGTCAGCGAGCGCGAGAGCGCGGAGATGCCGGTCGGGGTCTCCCGACGGTGGGTCACGGCGGTCCCCTCGGCGGTCTCCGCGAGCTGGTAGGACCACACGGTCGTGTTCTCGGTGATCCGGAACGCGAAGTCGGAGTGCGGGGCGAAGCGTACGACCTTGGCGTTCGTCGGCCAGTGTTTCCAGCCTTGGTGGTTGATGTTGAGGAAGCGCGTCCCCTCCTTGACCTGCCCGAACACGACGGTCTTCACCACCTGCGGGCTCCACGAGGACATCCGCGGAAGGTCCGTGATCGCGGCCCACACCTGAGCCGGCGTCGCGTTGATCGTGGTCGTTGCCTCGAGATCTGTGATCGTCGTCATGCCCGGAACCGTACCGTCAGTATGGCTCGATGGACAGTAGTCGCCCAGATGTCAACAGCGCGGCCGGAGCCGTTCCGTCAGGGGATGTGCCTTCGACGTTCGATCGAATACGCGACGTCCTGTCCGGTCCCGCCGTCGCCGTAGTCGCTCCCGGTGCCGCCATACAGACGGTCGCCACTGCTGTCGCCGTAGAGCTTGTCGGCGCCACCGGCCCCGTAGAGGTAATCGGCACCCGCACCGCCCTGGATCACGTTCGCGGCACTGCTGCCGGTCAGCCGGTCGGCGTAGGAACCTCCCGTGAGGTTCTCGATCGCGAACATCCTGTCCGAGCCGGCCCCGCCGGATGCCGACGTCATGGTCGAGGTGACCCGTCCCGTCGCGCTTGTGAAGCTCGCCCTGTCCGTGCCCGACCCGCCATCGACCGTGTCGTTGCCTGAGTCGCCGCGCAGGACGTCGGCACCACTGCCGCCGAGCAGCCTGTCGTTCCCGCCGGCTCCGACCAGGGTGTCGTTGCCACCGCCACCGGCGATCAGGTTGGCAAGGCCGTTGCCGGTGAGCGTGTCCGCGTACCCGCTGCCGGTGACGTTCTCGACGCCCGCGAGCGTGTCAGTACCGACACCGGAGCCTGTGGCTCGGGTCATCGAAGCAGTGACACGGCCGGTCGCGTAGTCGTACGAGACGGTATCGGTGCCGCTACCGCCATCGACGGTGTCGTTGTCGGCGTTGCCACGGAGGGTGTCGTTGCCTGCGCCGCCGAGGACCCGGTCCTTGCCGGTGCTGCCATAGAGCGAGTCGTTGCCTTCCCCGCCGGACACGGTGTCGCTGCCCGCGCCGCCATTGAGGATGTCGTTTCCGCCACCGCCGGTGAGCACGTTGCCAACACTCGTCCCGACGATGGTGTCGCCATAGTTCGATCCGGTCACGTTCTCGCAGTCGAAGGCTCGGTCGTCACCGCCGCCGCCGGTGACGTTGTATGCCGTGTGAGGATCTGCGGCGGTGAACCGGATCGCCGACCCTGCGCCGGCGTACGAGACGGTGTCGGTCCCGGTGTTGCAGGCCAGGTGCTCGTCATCAGGTCCGCTGACGACGGTGTCGTTCCCGGCGCCTCCGCTGACCACATTTGCGCCGGCACCACCCGAGACGATGTCGTCGCCGTCACCGCCGTCCAGGACGTTGTCTGTCGCGTCACCGGTGAGGTGATCGCGGTAGCGGCTGCCGGTCAGGTTCTCGATGCCGGCCAGTGTGTCGTTCCCACTGCCTCCGGTCGCCTTCGTCGTCGATGCCGTGACACCGGCCCCGGCCGCCGCGTACGTGGCCGTGTCCAGGCCCAGGCCGCCGTCGATGCGGTCATTGCCGAGGCCGCCGTCGATCACGTTGTCGCCGTCGTCGCCGCCGAGGACGTCGTCGAAACGGGTGCCGACCAGTGCCATCCCCGAGACCGACGGCATCGGGATGCGCTGAGACGCAGTGATGACGGCCGGGTCTCCGATGGCGTACGTCGCAGGCTCGGTCAGGGCGCTGAATGTCAGAGTCCCACCCTGGTAGCTTCCTCGCTCACCCGGCGCACAGTCCGGGGCCATGGTGTCGTCCACGACGAACATGTCATTTCCGCCGCCGCCATGGATGTTGCACAAGCGACCGGGATGAATCACGTCGTCGACCGACGATCCCCGCACCGTCACTCCAGGGGCAACGGTGAACGTGTCCCCGCTGCTGAAGGTCCCGGCGGTGCCGTCGATGGTGACTGGCGTCGTGGCTCCGGACACGACCTGCGCCGTCGAATCCACGAACGTGTCGGCCGCCGGCCCACCGAACAGCCGGTCGTGTCCTGGGCCGCCCTCGAGGACCGCGGCCTCAGGTCCGGCATGGAGTCGGTCGTCCCTAGACGATCCGACAAGGTTCTCGATGTCGCTGACGCCCACATCCCCTACCCCTGCTGGGTAGTACGCCACGTCCGGGCCTGGCCGGGCGGCCAGAGATACCGCGCGGTCGACACGGCTGAAGTCCAGCGTGTCGGTGCCCGCGCCGCCCATGTACGAATCGTTGTTGGTGTCGACCTCCGGGTCCATGTCGCCGCCGTAGAGCACGTCGTCACCGGCTCCGCCGCTGAGATACTCGCGGCGGTGATCGCGCCCAGCCAAGTGGTCGTCCTGAGGGCTCCCGCTCAGTTGGTAGAGGGCGCAGGGCACGCTGTCCATCCCTGCGCCCGTGTCCTGACGCGTCGCCGAAACATCGATCTGGGCGCCACAGAGGCTGAGGTCGACATTCACACCGACCGGCACGTCGGAGTAGAGCAATCGTCCGGCAACGGTTCCCTTGGCGACGACGATGTCGTCGTCGCCCATCCCCGGGAAGTAGTAGTCCATGCCACCGTTGCCCCGGAACACGTCGTTGCCGTCGCCGCCGCGCATGTAGTCGGTGCCGCCCGCCCCGATGATCAGGTCGTCTCCACCCTCGCCGTAGACCTGATCGATGTCTGCTCCCACGCCGCTGCCACCACCCAGTCCACAGATCACGTCGTGACCGCCCAACGCGTGGATGACGTCCACACCTGACGTACCGACGATGACGTCGTCCCCGTCGGTCGGCGCTCCGCCTGCACCGATGTCGACGGTGACGGCCAGGCCACCGCAGGTCGCGGGCGCAGGCTCGTCCGCAGCGGCCGAGGAGATGAGCAGCGCGCTTCCGGTCAACAGGATGGGGACGATGGAGGCGTACGCGACGAGGCGAGGACGAGACACGAGAGCTGCCTTCGATGAGTCGAGATGGAGTGTTGCGCACCTCTGTGAGACCCACGAGACCAGATCGCGCCGGCACAACCTAGCCCATCCCAGCCCCCTGGGGTATGGCACGAACGGGTCAGGCGGAGCGCTCGGCCCACCAGGCCAGCAGCCGCTTGGCGGCGTCGTCCTCGGAGAGGATTCCTTCGTCGAGGCGCAGGTCCATCAGGAACTTGTACGCAGCCCCGACCTCGCGACCGGCAGGAATGCCCAGCAGCGACATGATCTGGTTGCCGTCGAGCGCGGGACGGAGGGCGGCGAGCTCCTCCTCCTCGGAGATCCGCTCGATGCGGGCCTCGAGGGCGTCATAGGTGCGGGCGAGGCGGTCGGCCTTGCGGCGGTTGCGGGTGGTGCAGTCCGCGCGAGTGAGCACGTGGAGCCGCTGCAGCTGGTCGCCGGCGTCTCGCACGTAGCGACGGACCGCGGAATCGGTCCACTCCCCGTCGCCGTAGCCGTGGAAGCGCAGGTGCAGCTCGACGAGCGAGGAGACCGCGTCGATCTCGTCGTTGGAGAAGCGCAGCGCCTTCATCCGCTTGCGGGTCATCTTGGCGCCGACGACATCGTGGTGGTGGAACGAGACGGTGCCGTCGTCGTGGAACTTCCGGGTGCGCGGCTTGCCGACGTCGTGCATCAGCGCCGCGAACCGCGAGACGAAGTCGGGCCCGCCACCGAGACGCGCCTCCTGCTCGATCGACTGCTCGAGCACGGTCAGAGTGTGCTCGTAGACGTCCTTGTGCCGGTTGTGCTCGTCGCGCTCCATCCGCAGCGCGGTCAGCTCGGGCAGCACCAGGTCGGCCAGCCCGGTCTCGACGAGCAGCGAGAGGCCTCGACGCGGGAAGGGCGCGCAGATCAGCTTCACCAGCTCGTCGCGAACCCGCTCGGCGGAGATGATCGAGATCCGCTCGGCCATGTCGGTCATTGCCGCCACGACCTCCGGCGCGACGTCGAAGCCGAGCTGGGCGGCGAATCGCGCCGCGCGCATCATCCGCAGCGGGTCGTCGGAGAAGGAGTCCTCCGGGGTCCCGGGCGTACGCAGCACCCGGGTCGCCAGGTCGACCACACCGCCGTAGAGGTCGACGACCTCACGGCCGGGGAGCCGCACCGCCATCGCGTTGACGGTGAAGTCGCGGCGTACGAGATCGTCGGCCAGCGAGGTCCCGTAGGCAACGGCAGGCTTGCGGGAGTCGGCCGCGTAGGCCTCGGAGCGGTAGGTGGTGACCTCGACCTGCCACGGGCCCTTGCGGGTGCCGATGGTGCCGAAGTCGCGGCCCATGTCCCACAGCGCCTCGCCCCACGTACGCAGGATCTTCTCGGTCTCCTCGGGGCGGGCCGAGGTGGTGAAGTCGAGGTCGTTGTGCGGTCGGCCGAGCATCGCGTCGCGGACGGGGCCGCCGACCAGCGCCAACTCGTGACCGTCTGCAGCGAAGGCCTCTCCGAGGGAGTCTATGACCGGTGCGATACGGTCCAGTTCAGCAGTCACCGATCGCTGAACATCGGCGACGCTGATCGGGGGAAGCTGGCTGTCGGACACAACGCCGCAGTCTACGAGGACCGCACCCCCTGAAAGATATTCTCGAAGTCATGCCAGTCCGCCAGCATCAGGCGAGGCCGCCACGGCCACGTGGGCGAGTCACCGCCGCACTCGTCCTGGTGCTGCTGGCACCCCTGCTGCTGATGCTGTCCGCGACCACGCTGGCCGCCCCGGCCCGGGCCGCGGAGGAGACCGCGGAGTCCGATCCGCTGGCGATGAGCATCGACGAGCTCGACACGGTCAGCCTCGACGGCCGCACCAAGGGCCGGATCACCCTGCGCGGCAAGGTCACCAACACCACCGAGGAGGAGTGGCACGGCGTCAAGGTCTACCCGTTCGTGGGCGACACGCCGATGACCACCTCCGAGGAGCTGGCCGAGGCCGCCGACATGCCCGCGGACGCCCTGGTCGGCGAGCGGGTCGTGGCCGAGGGGACGTACGCGGCGATCCCCGACCTCGCGCCCGGCGAGACCTACTCGTGGTCGCTCTCGGTGCCGCGCAGACTGCTGGGCGTCACCGAGCCCGGGGTCTACTGGTTCGGGGTCCACGCGCTCGGCTCCACCACGCCGAACACCGCCGACGGTCGGGCACGCACGTTCCTTCCGCTGGTCAAGGAGCCGAACAAGAAAGCCAAGGCCGAGAAGGTGTCCCTGGTGATGCCGCTACGGCGCAGCGTGGTCTACAACGGCGACGGCAGCGTGAACTACCTCCCGGGCTGGACCCGCGACCTGGGCGCCGGCGGACGGCTCTTCCGGATGCTCGAGACCGGCTCCGAGATGCCCGATCTCACCTGGGCCATCGACCCAGCGCTGATCGATGCCGTACGCAACCTCGCCGAGGGCAACCCCGCCCGCAACCTGGCGCCGACGGACGAGGGTGAGGAGGAGCCGGAGGAGAGCGGGAGCCAGAGTGCGTCGCCCTCGGCCTCCGCGCTGGTGCCGAGCCCCTCGGCCAGCGCCGACGCCGACGCCGAGGAGCCGATCGACGAGGAGGCCGAGGCTGCGAAGCAGGCCGCGACGGTCTGGCTGGGTCGACTCGAGGACGCGCTCGCCGGCCACAACCTGATCGCTCTCCCCTACGCCGACCCGGACCTGTCCGCGCTCGCCACGACCGACCCCGACCTGCTGGCCACGGCGCGCGAGCACACCGCCCAGGCGCTCGCCGAGCTCGGCATCAAGGCGACCTCGGCCGTCGCGCCGCCGACCGGCTACCTCGATCGCGCCGCGGTCAACCTGCTCGAGCCAGGTGCGGTCAGCCTGGTCAGCGACAAGATGTTCCGCGGCACCGCGCCGGTCATCGCCGACCTCGACGGTCACCAGATGATCGTGACCTCCTCCGGCGCTGCCGCCGGCGGGCCCGGGCCCAACGATCCGATCGACGCGATCTCGGTGCGCCAGCGTCTCGTCGCCGAGGCGGCCCTGCTGCGCGGCTCCGGCAAGCCACTCATCGCCGTGCTCCCCGACGGCTGGCACCCTCCGCAGAGCGCGGCCTCGTTCGTCACCCCCTGGAACAAGGCCGCCTGGATCTCGTCCTCGACCCTGGACGAGGCCCTCACCGGGCAGAAGGCGACGTCGATCACGGCCGACAAGCTCCGCTACCCCCGTCGCGAGATGAAGGCAGAGATCTCCTCCGACCGGATCGACACGGCCAACGAGCTCATCGGTGCCGGCGAGATGCTGCAGCGGATCCTGACCCACAACGACGAGGTCGCCTCCGACATCCTCAGCGAGGCTCTGACCTCGATCTCCTACTCCGCCCGCAAGAGCAACACCGACCCGGCCGCCGACGCGCTGAGCGAGGTCAGCTCCGAGCTCAGCTCGGTCACCGTGGCCGTACCGCCGAAGGTGATCCTCTCCAGCATGAAGGGCGGCGAGTTCCAGGTCACCCTGAGCAACGAGCTCGACGAGCCCGTCACGGTGCGGCTGGACGCGATCACCGACGAGTCGCTGCGGGTCGCGACCTCCGAGCCGGTCCAGCTCGACGCCAACTCCAAGGCCAGCTTCAACCTCGCCGCGAGCATGCTCGACACCGGCACCCACACCGCGCTGATCGTCGTCACCGACACCAAGGGCAACCCGCTGGGCGCCCACGCCTCCGTCCCGATCCGCCCCTCGCAGGTGAGCGGAGTGATCTGGTGGTTCGTCGGCACCGGCTGCGCGCTACTCTTCGCGGCGATCGCCGTGCGACTCACCCGGCGCATCATGAAAGCCAAGAAAGCACGTACGTCAGGAGGCGACGAGTGAGTGGAGAGCGCGAGCGCGGAACGAGCTCGGGCGCTCTCGACGAACGAGGAGCCGAAGCGAGCGAAGCGATCGGCAGTGATGTGACAGCCCCCGAGCAGAAGTCCGGCGGAAGCTCGATCCTGGCCAACAGCGCGGTGATGGCCGCGGGGACGATGTTCTCCAGGGCCAGCGGGTTCATCCGCTCAGCACTCCTCGTCGCCGCCCTCGGCTCCGGGCTGCACGCCGACGTCTTCAACATCGCCAACACCGTGCCCAACATGCTCTACATCCTGTTGGCGGGCGGCGTCTTCAACGCGGTGCTCGTGCCGCAGCTGGTGAAGGCGCAGAAGAAGGACGCGGACGGCGGGGCTGCCTACACCGACCGGATCATCACGCTCGCCGGGCTCTTCCTCGGTCTCGTCACGATCGTCCTGGTGCTCGCGGCGCCGCTGTTGATGAACCTCTACCTCAGCGACAAGTGGTACGCCGCGGAGAACGCCGCCCAGCTCGAGTCGGCCATCGACTTCGCCCGCTGGTGCCTGCCGCAGGTCTTCTTCTACGGGATGTTCGTGCTGGTCGGGCAGGTGCTCAACTCCCGCGGCAGCTTCGGGCCGATGATGTGGGCCCCGATCGCCAACAACATCATCGCGATCACGACCCTGGTGACCTACCTGGTCGTCTTCGGGCCCTCCGACGTCGGTGGCTTCACCACCGGCCAGGAGGTTCTCCTGGGGCTCGGCTCGACCCTCGGCATCGTCCTCCAGTTCCTGCTGCTCCTGCCGGTGCTGCACAAGACCGGTGTGCGCTACCGACCCCGCTTCGACTTCCGCGGCGCCGGGCTCTCGCAGACCGCGAGGCTGGGCATGTGGACGGTGCTCTTCGTGGTCGTCAACCAGGTGGCGTACACGATCGTGGTCAACCTCGCCTCGGAAGGTTCGGGAACCGGCGGCACCGGCTACACGGTCTACTCCAACAGCTTCCTGGTCACCCAGGTGCCGCACTCGATCATCACGGTCTCCCTGGCGACGGCGATCCTGCCGGTCCTGTCGCGCTACGGCACCGCCGGCGAGCTGCCCGAGCTGGGACGTACGCTGTCGCAGCAGCTGCGCAACGCGCTCGCCATCGTGATCCCGATCGCCTCACTGATCCCGGTGCTCTCCGAGGACATCGCCCACCTCCTGTTCGGCTACGGCGCCGGCGCCGACGCGTTCAAGGACTACGCCCCGACGCTGACGGTCTTCGCGGCCGGGCTGGTCTTCTTCACGATCCACTACCTGCTGCTGCGCGGCTTCTACTCGCTGGAGCAGAACCGCACGGTCTTCTTCATCCAGTGCGCGGTCGCCACCACCAACATCGTCGCCGCGCTGCTGCTGACCAGGGCCGTCTCCTCGGAATACACCGCGCCCGCACTCGCCGGCGCCTACACGCTGTCCTACCTGGTCGGCTCCGTCGTCTCGTACGTCGTGCTCAAGCGCACGCTCGGAGACCTGGACGGTCGCGGGCTGCTCGG
The DNA here is from genome assembly GCF_042801335.1 of Nocardioides sp. NPDC057577. Taxonomy (NCBI): domain Bacteria; kingdom Bacillati; phylum Actinomycetota; class Actinomycetes; order Propionibacteriales; family Nocardioidaceae; genus Nocardioides; species Nocardioides sp. NPDC057577. The sequence goes on from NZ_JBHVGB010000082.1 coordinate 12,994, forward strand.
GTTCCTCGCCCGCCTGGTCATGGTGACCGTCGTGGCCGCGGCCGCCGCATGGCTGCTCCGCACGGCGCTGGGCATGATCAACGACGAGCCGACGATGGTGCTGGCCTTGATCGGGGCCGCTATCGTCGGGGCGCTGCATCTCGGCATGCTGCTCCTCGGGGCGCAGGCTGCCCAGGTCAAGGAGCTGACCACGATGGTGCAACAGGTTGCCCGACGGCTGCGCCGTTGACCATCGGACAGCCTCATCACTGTCTGGCAAGGTCTGAAAGAATGGGTCCGATATGGAGTTCACGCAATCAGGCGACGTCCTCGCCGGCAGATACCAGCTGACGGATCTGCTGAGCGAGTCCCGCGAGGGACGCTTCTGGCGCGCCCAGGACGCGGTGCTGGGCCGCCCGGTTGCCGTGCACGTCCTCGATGCCCGCGACGAGCGCGCACCGCGCCTGATGGCCGCGGCCCGCAACTCCGCTGCCGTCGGCGACCCCCGGATGCTGCGCGTCCTCGACGCCGCCCAGACCGACCAGGTGGCGTACGTCGTCAACGAGTGGGGCGAGGGCTCGTCGCTGGAGAACGCGCTGGCCGCCGGTGGCCCGCTGCCGCCGCAGCAGGCCGCCTGGATCGCCTCCGAGGTCGCCGACCTGCTGGTCCTGGCCCACGACCAGGGCCACGCCCACGGCCGGCTCAACCCCGAGGCCGTGCTGCTCGACGACCTCGGCGCGGTGCGTGTCATCGGCTTCGGTGTCGACGCCGCACTGCACGGGATCGACCCCGACACCCGTGACTCCCAGCGACGCGACCGAGTCGACGCCGTCGGCGTCCTCTACGCCGCCCTAACCGGCAAGTGGGCGGGCGAGACGCTGTCCTCGATGCCTCCGGCGCCGCGCGACCACGGCCGCGTGCTCCGTCCCCGTCAGGTACGCGCCGGTGTGCCGCGTCCCCTCGACGACCTCTGCGACCGGGTGCTGGGCAGCGGCGCCGACATGCCGCCGCTGACCGCGGCCGAGCTGCACTCCGCGCTCGCCGGTTTCTCCGGTGAGCCGACCGCCCCGCTCAACCGGCCCTCGGCCATCGACGAGGAGACCCAGGCGATGGCGGCGCCGACCCAGGCCGAGCCGGCCGAGGCACGGGCTGCGTCGAACGCCATCGGCGTCGCTCCCGATGCCGTACGCCCCCAGCGCCAGCGCCCGTCCTCCCCGCCGCCGATGCAGGACCCGACCCCGTCGAAGCCGCTGTTCGCCGATGAGACCCCCGGTTACGTACCGCCGCAGCGGCCCCAGCAGGCGCCTCCGGCCGCTGCCCGGCGTCCGGTGGCCCCGGATGCCTCCTACAACGGCTGGCAGGGCCCGTGGACCGGCGCCAACGTACCGATCGCCGAGGAGCCGGACTACAACCAGAAGCCCGGCACCAACTGGCTCCGCGTCGCCATGGGCGTCGGCCTCGTCGTGCTGGTCCTCATCGCCGGGTCGATCGCCTGGAACATCATCAACGACGACCCCAACACGACCGCCGAGAACCCCGGCACCGGCAACAACGGCGGCGACAACACCGCTGCCGCCGAGCCGACCGTCATCAAGGGCATCACCGCCAAGGACCTCGACCCCCACGGCGACCCGCCCACCGAGACGCCCGACCTTGTCGACCTCGTGGTCGACGGCGACACGAAGGGTCTGGCGTGGCGTACGCAGCGATACAACGATCAGATCGGCGACCGCCCCCGTTCCCTCAAGCCCGGCATCGGCCTGGTCCTCAACCTCAAGGGCGAGTACGCCGTCGACTCCCTGAAGTTCAACATGATCGGCGAGCCCACCGACATCGAGGTCTACGTCGGCGACTCCCCGTGGAGCGACGACCCGACCGGCGCTCCCGCCGCCAAGGGCAGCGTCGGCACCGAGGACGAGATCAAGGTCGATGGCGCCCCTGAGGGCAGCTACGTACTCGTGTGGATGACCGGTCTCCCCCAGGTCGACGGCGGCTACCGCGCCGAGGTCAAGGAAGTCCAGGTCCTCGGCACCCCCGTCTCCTGACGCGAGTCGGGGTCTCGGCGTTCAGGGCCCTGGAATGTACGTGGCCTACGATCTGTTGTGCAGTTCGCCAGCCACACCTGAGGAGCCATTGATGCCGACCCCGTCGTCCCCGACCGACCCCCGCAACGTGATCGTCGTGGGTTCCGGCCCGTCGGGCTACACCGCAGCTGTCTACAGCGCCCGCGCGGGACTGCAGCCGCTCGTCTTCGAGGGGTCGGTGACCGCCGGGGGTGCCCTGATGAACACCACCGACGTGGAGAACTTCCCCGGCTTCCGTGACGGCATCATGGGCCCGGAGCTGATGGACAACATGCGTGCCCAGGCGGAGCGCTTCGGCGCCGAGCTCGAGCCCGACGACGTCATCGAGATGGACCTCACCGGTCCGGTCAAGGTCGTCAAGACCGCGACCGACACCCACTACGCGAAGGCCGTCATCCTCGCCACCGGCTCGGGCTACAAGAAGCTCGACCTGCCCCGCGAGGACGAGCTCTCCGGCAAGGGCGTCTCCTGGTGTGCGACCTGCGACGGCTTCTTCTTCCGTCAGAAGCCCATCGTGGTCGTCGGCGGCGGCGACTCCGCGCTGGAGGAGGCCCTCTTCCTGACCCGCTTCGGCTCCTCGGTCACCCTGCTCGTACGCCGCGACGAGCTGCGCGCCTCCAAGATCATGCAGGAGCGCGCCTTCGCCGACCCGAAGCTCGAGATCGCCTGGAACTCCGTGGTCGAGTCCATCAACGGCGAGCTCTCCGTGGAGAGCATCACCGTCAAGGACACCAAGACCGGCGAGCTGCGCGACCTGGAGTGCTCCGGCCTGTTCATCGCCATCGGCCACATCCCGCGGTCCGAGCTGCTCGTGGGCCAGGTCGACCTCGACGACGATGGCTACGTCCTGACCAAGGACGGCTCCACGGCCACCAACATCGAGGGCGTCTTCGCCGCCGGTGACCTGGTCGACCACGTCTACCGCCAGGCGATCACCGCCGCCGGCACCGGCTGCCAGGCCGCGCTCGACGCGGAGAAGTTCCTCGCCCACCAGGCCCACGCCGAGGCGGCTGCCGTCTCGGCCTGATCGCCGCGTCTACCCTGGTCATCTCGACAAGCTCGATGACCGGGGGCTGGGAATGCGCGACGCAGACCCAGCGTTCTGACCACAGACTTCCCAATACCCGTCCCTACCGAGAAGGAACCCATCGTGGCTGACAACATGACCGCCGTGACCGACGCCGAGTTCGACTCGACCGTCCTGAAGTCCGACAAGCCCGTACTGGTCGACTTCTGGGCCGAGTGGTGCGGCCCGTGCCGCCAGGTCTCCCCGATCCTCGAGGAGCTGGCCGGCGAGCACGGTGACAAGGTCACCTTCACCAAGATGAACGTCGACGAGAACCCGGTCACCCCCTCCACCTACCGCGTCACCGGCATCCCGACCATCAACGTCTACCAGGGCGGCGAGGTCGTGAAGTCCATCGTCGGCGCGAAGCCGAAGGCCGCGCTCCTCAAGGAGCTGCAGGAGTTCATCGGCTGACACCAGCTGTCACACGATGGCGCGCCACTGTCACGGTGGCGCGCCATCGTCATTTCGCGGAACGGGTGGTCTCGACAAGCTCGACCACCGGGCTCGACCACCGGGCTCGACCACGTTTCACATGAAACATTCACTCCGCGTCGCGATGCAGCTCGGATGAGGCAGGGGACGGATGGTTGCGGGGGCGCACGACGTCACGCAGCCGCTCCCAGGCCGACTCGAAATCGTCGATCCAGGTGACGGTCTGCTTCAGATCCATCCGCATCCGCGGCACGGTGGGGTGATCCCGGTACGTCTTGAAACCGACCCGCCCCAGAAAGTCGGCCGGGGCGGCGCAGCGCCGGCCGTGGATCCCGCTCAGCGGCCCGACGTCACCGAAGGCCTCGATCGCGCGGACCGATCCCCGCTGGACCAGGTCGCGCGCCATCCCCTGCACCAGCATCCGGCCGATCCCGCCACCGACATGGCGCGGATCGATCCACACCGTGGTCATCAGGACCGCGTCGGCGGACACCGGACCGGAGGGGAACGAGGCCACCCGTGGCACGAAGACCGGCGGCGCGTAGAGCACGAACCCCGCGGGCGTACCGTCCACGACGGCAACCCGCCCGCAAGACCCCCATTCGCGGAGCACCTCGGAGATCCATGCCTCCTTGAGCCCGACCGTCTGTGCGGAGGCGACGCGTCGATGGCCGACGGGGTCGCGCTCCCAGAACAGACAGGCGCGACACGGCGCCGGGACCTCGGCGAAGAGGTCCAGCGTCAGCGGCAGGATACGGCGTGCCATGTCTCACCCTTGATACTCGGTTAAGGGTCTGTCACCAGCGTATGCGATCCTTCATGATGGTGACACCATGACTGATCTTCCCCAGCGCGCAACATCATCCCGACTCGATCCCTACGCCGACCGCTACGCCGCACGCACCGCAGGCATGACGGTCTCGGAGGTCCGAGCTCTCTTCGCAGTGGCTGCGCGCCCGGAGGTCGTCTCGCTGGCAGGCGGCATGCCCAACATCTCCAGCCTCCCGCTGGACGTGGTCGGCGACTCGATCAAGGATCTGATCCTGACCCAGGGCCCGACCGCGCTGCAGTACGGCGGCGGCCAGGGCGATCCCGTCCTGCGCGAGCAGATCTGCGAGGTCATGCGCCTGGAGGGCATCGAGGCCCACCCCGACGACGTCGTCGTCACCGTCGGCTCCCAGCAGGCCGTCGACCTGGTCACCCGCGTCTTCTGCGACCCCGGCGATGTCGTGATCTGTGAGGCTCCTTCGTACGTCGGGGCTCTCGGTGTCTTCAAGGGCTACCAGTGCGACATCGTGCACGCCGAGGTCGACGCCAGCGGCCTGATCCCGAGCGCGCTCGAGCAGGCGATCGTCTCCACGAAGTCCGCGGGCCGCAAGGTGAAGTTCCTCTACACGATCCCGAACTTCCAGAACCCGACCGGCGTCACCATGACGCCCGAGCGCCGCACCGAGATCCTCGAGATCTGCCGGCGCCACGACATCCTGGTCCTCGAGGACAACCCCTACGGGCTCCTCGGCTTCGACGACGAGCCCCGCCCGGCGATGCGCGCCCAGGACCCGGGTGTCATCTACCTCGGTTCGTTCTCCAAGACGTTCTCCCCGGGCCTGCGGGTCGGCTGGGCGCTGGCCCCCTCCGCGATCCGCGAGAAGCTGGTCCTCGCCCAGGAGTCCGCGACGCTCTGTCCGCCGCCGTTCAACCAGATGGCCGTCTCCGCCTACCTCGCCAACCACGACTGGCAGGGCCAGATCAAGCAGATGAGGGAGATGTACCGCGAGCGCCGCGACGCCATGCTCGACGCGCTCGAGGACTACATGCCCGCGGCGTGCACGTGGACCAAGCCCGACGGCGGCTTCTTCGTCTGGCTGACGCTCCCCTCCGGTATCGACAGCAAGGCGATGCTGCCTCGCGCGGTCACCTCGCGAGTCGCGTTCGTCCCCGGCACCGGCTTCTTCGCCGACGGCTTCGGTGCCTCCTCGATGCGGATCTCCTACTGCTATCCCACCCCGGAGCGGATCCGAGAAGGCGTACGCCGCCTGGCGGGTGTCATCGAGGCCGAGATGGAGCTCCTGGAGACGTTCGGTGCGACCGGGCCCATCCCCGGCCTCCCCATCCGCGGCGCTGAGCACCCCTCGACGAACACGCAGTAGGTCGGCCACCGGTGGTCGAGCCTGTCGAGACCACCTGTCACGCAAGGGTCATCTCGACAAGCTCGATGACCGATCCCCGAGCCTCATCTCGACAAGCTCGATGACCGGGAGACCTCGGTGGTCGAGCTTGTCGAGACCACCTGGCCTCGTTGAGAGGTCATCTCGACAAGCTCGATGACCGGGCAAATCTATTTGTCGACAAAGCTCTTTAGCGCTTGATGACTAAATGGACTCGTCCGGTGCGGCTGACATCAGCTCGACGATCCGGCGCAGGTCCTCCAGGGTGGCGAACTCGACGGTGATCTTTCCCTTGGAACGGCCCAGATCGACCTTGACCCGGGTGTCGAAGCGGTCCGAGAGCTTGTCGGAGATCTCCTTGAGCCCGGGAGCAGTCGGCTTGGCTCGCCGCACGCGCGGCGTGGCGAAGGCGTCACCGTCCGGGTCTCCGAGGGCGACGATCTCCTCGAGGCCGCGTACGGAGATGCCCTCCGCGACCACCTTCTGAGCCAGCTTGTCCTGCTGTGCCTCGCCGTCGACCGCGAGCAGCGCCCGGGCGTGACCGGCCGAGAGAACGCCGGCGGCGACCCGGCGCTGGACCGACGGGGACAGCTTCAGGAGCCGGATCGTGTTGGAGATCTGCGGCCGCGACCGACCGATCCGCTGCGCGAGCTCGTCGTGGGTGCACTCGAAGTCGCTGAGCAGCTGCTGGTAGGCCGCCGCCTCCTCGAGAGGGTTCAGCTGCGAGCGGTGCAGGTTCTCCAGAAGCGCGTCCCGGAGCATGTCGGTGTCGTCGGTCTCGCGGACGATCGCCGGGATGACATCGAGGCCGGCCTTCTGAGTGGCGCGCCACCGGCGCTCACCCATGACCAGTTCGTAGGAGTCGGTCGCCACCTTCCGGACGACGATGGGCTGGAGAAGGCCGATTTCCTCGATCGAATGGACCAGTTCGGCCATCGCCTCTTCGTCGAAGACCTGACGAGGCTGCACGTGGTTGGGGTGGATCTGCGTGACCGGCAGCTCGGCGAAATATGCACCGTCGACGGGTGCCAGATTCGAATTCTCGATCTGGCGGCCTTCCGCCGAGTCGGTGGACCCGGGGTCCACGGATGAGCCAGAAGTCGCTCCAGCGGAAAGGTCCGAATGACGGACGTCCGGCTGGACAGAAGCGCTGTCCGCCGACTCGTTCCCGCCAGCCGGAGGAGCGGTCGGGATCAGTGAGCCCAGACCTCGTCCGAGACCACGCTTCGGCGGCTGCTTACTCATTTCTTCATGTCCCCCATGTCAGATTCTTGCTGTTTCGCGGGTGGTCTCGACAAGCTCGACCACCGGATTTCCGGCCGCTTCGCGGGTGGTCTCGACAGGCTCGATCACCGGTGCTCTGCCCGTCTCGCCAGTGATCTCGACAAGCTCGATCACCTCAGTGCTCGCTCTGTTTGGCGAGCTCCTTGGCGGCCTCGAGATAGCTCAGCGCACCCGGTGAGCCCGGGTCGTACGTCATCACCGTCTGCCCGAACGACGGCGCCTCGGACACGCGCACGGCGCGGGGGATGAAGGTGCGCATGACCGTGTCGCCGAAGTGCTCGCGCACCTCCTCGGCGACCTGCGACGCGAGGCGGGTGCGGGCGTCGTACATCGTGATCAGCATCGAGGAGACCTTGAGCGTCGGGTTCAGCGCGGCGCGGACCATCTCGACGGTCTTGAGGAGCTGCCCCAGACCCTCCAGCGCGTAGTACTCGGCCTGGATCGGGATCATCACCTCGGTGCTCGCGACGAGCGCGTTGACCGTGAGCAGGCCCAGCGACGGCGGGCAGTCGATGAGGACGTAGTCCCAACGGTCTTCAGCGTCACCCACGCGGGGGGACCTGGCCAGCGCCTCTTTCAGGCGCTGCTCCCGTCCGCGCTCCTCGACGAGCTCGACCTCGGCGCCGGCCAGGTCGATGGTCGCCGGCACCAGCTCGAGGCCCTCGAGCTTCGGGACCGGCACGACGACGTCCTCGAGGGTGGCCCCCTCGACCAGGACCTCGTACGTCCCCGGGGTGCCTTGGAAGTGGTCGACGTCGAACGCGGTGCAGGCGTTGCCCTGCGGGTCGAGGTCGATGACCAGAACCTTCTGACCGAGCTGCGCCAGGGCCGCGGCGATGTTGACCGTCGAGGTGGTCTTGCCGACGCCGCCCTTCTGGTTGGCGGAGACGATCACGCGCGTGCTCGCCGGGCGCGGCAGCGGCGGCCGATTGCTCGCCGCACCACGCGCCAGGAGCGTGTGCTCGGCGGCAGCGGCGAGCGGCGTCGCCTCCGTGTCGAAGTCGTTCTCGAAGGACGCGATGTCCCCGGCCGTACGGAGCCTGATCGACACCGGTTCGTCGGTTTCACGTGAAACGGCGTTCTGTGCGCTCTCGTCGTCGTACGGCATGTTTCCTCATCCTCATCGTTCGGTCATCGAGCTTGTCGAGATGACGTCTCACGCCCGAAAGCTCGTGGTCTCGACAAGCTCGACCACCTTCAACGGCGGCGCTTCTTCTTGCGGGACCCGCCCTTGGGCCCCTTCTGGCCGCCCTTCGGGACCGGCGGCCAATCTACCCGTGCGGGATCCGACCAAACCACCCGAACCGCGACAGTTGTTGTCTCCAAAACGCCTACACCGAGCTCTGAGACCGTCGGCGGTGCGCATCCCCACTTCTTCAGCGCCGCTTCGGCCTCGTCGATCTCCGCCTCGATGCTCGACCCCTTCATCGCGACGAGCGCGCCCGTCGGTACGACCAACGGCATCGACCAGTCGAGCAGCTTGCCCAGGCCGGCCACGGCTCGCGAGGTCACCACGTCGAACCCGAGCTCGCCGTGGAAGGCATCCGCCCTCCCCCGAAACACCGTCACGTTCTCGAGACCGAGATCCTCGGCGACCTCCTCGAGAAAGGTCGTACGCCGCAGCAGCGGCTCGATCAGCGTGATGTGCAGATCCGGGCGGGCGATCGCGAGGACCAAGCCCGGCAGTCCCGCACCAGACCCAATGTCAGCTACCGCGACCCCCTCGGGGATCACCTCCCCGAGCACGGCGCAGTTGAGGATGTGCCGATCCCACAGCCGCGGAACCTCCCGCGGTCCGATCAAACCGCGCACAACCCCCGCGTCGGCCAGCCAGGCGGCGTACCTCTCTGCGAGCTCCAGCCGATCAGCCGGAAAGAGCTTCTCCGCCCGAGGGTCCACCTCGCCCAGGCCACCCAAGTCCCCACGTTCCTCGCTCACACACGAACTGTTTCACGTGAAACGCACAACCAAGAACTCCCGATGGCCGAACGCCGTCGAGACCACAGCACCCACGTACGCACGAGTTCCCGGTGGTCGAGCCTGTCGAGACCACCGCATGCCGTACGCACGAGTCTCCGGGGGTCGAGCCTGTCGAGACCACGACTCGCGCTCCCCTCACCGCGTCATCTCGACAAGCTCGATGACCCAGTCCCGGTGGTCGAGCTTGTCGAGACCACGGCACCCTCGTACGGATGAGGTCATCTCGACAAGCTCGATGACCCAGTTCGGTGATCGAACCTCTCGAGACCACGGCTCTCGCGCTCCCCTCACCGCGTCATCTCGACAAGCTCGATGACCCAGCTCCGGTGGTCGAGCCTGTCGAGACCACCACCCCAGACGAAGCGGAGGTCTCGACAAGCTCGACCTCCAGGAGCGCTCGACCCAGGACTGTCGGTGGTCGCACTCATGATGAGGACATGGCTTACACATACATGCTTCTCTGCGCCGACCGAACCCTCTACGTCGGCAGCACGACGGACCTCGAACGCCGCATGACCGAGCACCGGGTCGGCCTCGGTTCGGAGTACACCCGCCATCGCCTCCCGGTGCAGTTGGTCTGGTACGAGCAGTACGACCACGTCGATCATGCGTTCATGCGGGAGAAGCAGGTCCAGAACTGGAGTCGAGCCAAGCGCCTCGCTCTCATCAGAGGAGACCTCGGCGAGCTCCCACGCCTAGCCAACACGTCGACGACGCCACACCCCTGACCCACACTCAGCAGCGAGGGTCATCTCGACAAGCTCGATGACCGATGGTCGAGCCTCCCGAGACCACAGCACCTACGAGGTTCCGGTGGTCGAGCCTGTCGAGACCACCACACGTACGCACGCACGAGCCTCCGGTGCTCGAGCCGGTGGTCGAGCCTGTCGAGACCACAACCCCCACTCCCCTCACCACGTCATCTCGACAAGCTCGATGACCGACCCCGATGGTCGAGCCTGTCGAGACCACCACACGTACGCACGCACGAGTCTCTGGTGCGCGGGCCTGTCGAGACCACAACCCCCGCTCCCCCCACCACGTCATCTCGACAAGCTCGATGACCGACCCCGATGGTCGAGCCCGTCGAGACCACCACATGCACGTACGCACGAGCCTCCGGTGGTCGAGCCTGGTGGTCGAGCTTGTCGAGACCACCACATCTACGTACGCACGACGTCATCTCGACAGGCTCGATGACCACCCCGTTTCACGTGAAACCGACCTCCCCGGAGACGCCTGGAAGAACGCTGGCCCAACGAATCCGCGGAAGGGTTCCCAAAGGCGCCGCGCGGGCGCTGGGTGCGCTAAAGTCCGCGGGCAGGCTCGCGAATCTGATGCAACCGCGCACGCTGCTCGAACGTCTTAGTCGTAGTAGGTCGCACCCCGGGTGCGACTCCAGCGGCCCGTGCGACCGGGCCCTCCATCCATGACCCACGGAGCTGATGTGAACGTCCGTAGAACCCCGGTGGCGATCTTCCTCACCACCATTCTCGCCCTGGGATTCTCCCTGGGCTCGATCGCGGCGCCGAGCAGCGCCCAGGCCAGCGCGCCGTCGGCCTCCGTCGGGCAGGTCGGGCTGCACACGGCATACAAGGCTCTCTACCAGCAGGGCTCCACGGGCATCGGGGTCCGCAAGATCCAGGCTCGCCTCAAGGAGCGGCAGATCTTCAAGGGACGCGTCACCGGCACCTACGGCTCGAAGACCGCCGGCGCCGTCAAGGTGTTCCAGCGCAACCAGCACCTGACGGTCACCGGCAAGGTCAACCAGCGCACCCTCGACCGGCTCCGCTCGCTGACCAGCACCCCGACCGACGCGAAGCTCTACAACCTCGACCGCCGCTGCCTCACCGGCCGTGTCCTCTGTGTCGACAAGACCGACCGCCGGATGCGCTACGTACGCAGCGGCAAGATCATCCGAGCGATGGATGCCCGCTTCGGCTGCTCCGACACGAAGACCCGCGAGGGCGCTTTCAAGATCTTCAGGAAGAGCCGCAACCACGTCTCGTCGATCTACCACACGCCGATGCCGTACGCGATGTTCTTCAACGGCGGCCAGGCGGTGCACTACTCCTCGGACTTCGCCGCCCGCGGCTACAACGGCTGCTCCCACGGCTGCGCGAACGTACGCAACAAGTCGTCGATCGCCTGGGTCTTCGACCAGGTCCGCATCGGTGACGGGGTCGTCGTCTACTGGTCCTAGCCGCGCCGGTGGTCGAGCTTGTCGAGACCACCGGCCCTCAACAGGGT
>NZ_JBHVGB010000083.1:0-24112 GCF_042801335.1 Nocardioides sp. NPDC057577
CCTCCCGGAGGAGGCGGGCCTGTGTGAATCCCTAGATCAAGCGGGGACCACGTTGAGGGCCAGCTTGGCGGACACCTCGTCGTGGAGCTTGACGGAGACCTCGTGAGCACCGAGCGCCTTGATCGGGTTGCCCAGCGCGATGGTGCGCTTGTCGATCGACTCGCCGGTGGTCTCGGAGACCGCGGCGGCGATGTCGGCGGCGGTGACGGCACCGTAGAGGCGGCCGTCCTTGCCGGAGCGAACCTTCACGTTGACCGTGTTGGCCTCGAGCTTGCCCTTGATCTCGGCGGCGTGAGCCTCGTCGCGCACGGAGCGAGCCGAGCGCGCAGCCTTGATGGAGTCGGCCTGCGACTCGGCGCCGCGGCTCCACCGGATGGCGTCGCCACGCGGGATCAGGTAGTTGCGGGCGTAGCCGTCCTTGACCTCGACGACGTCACCGGCGGAACCCAGCCCGGTGACCTCCTGCTGAAGGATGATCTTGGTAGCCATGTCGATCCTCCTCAGCGACCGGTGGAGGTGTAGGGCAGCAGAGCAACCTCGCGCGCGTTCTTGACGGCGATGGCCACGTCGCGCTGGTGCTGGACGCAGTTGCCGGTCACGCGACGGGCGCGGATCTTGCCACGGTCGGAGATGAACTTACGGAGCAGGGTGGCGTCCTTGTAGTCGACGCCGGTCGCCTTCTCCTTGCAGAACTGGCAAACCTTCTTCTTAGGCTTGCGAATCACTGCCTTGGCCATTGTGGTGCTTCCTTTCTAGAAGCCCGGCGAGCGCCGGAATGGTTGAGGGATTCGGAATATGGATCTGTTGATCAGAAGGGGGGCTCGTCGTTGCCCACGCCCGGGGCTGCCCACGGGTCGTTGGCCGGCGCGCCGCCGCCCGCGTTGGCGGGCTGCTGCGGAGCCGGCGAGGCCCACGGGTCGTTGCCACCGGCCGGAGCCTGCTGCTGGCCACCGCCCTGGGGGCCGCCGTAGCCGCCACCCTGGTTGTAGCCACCGCCGCCGCCACCCTGGTTGTAACCGCCACCGCCACCCTGGCCGCCGGACTGACGGCTGGCCTTGGTGACCTTGGCGGTCGCGTAGCGGAGCGAAGGACCGATCTCGTCGCACTCGAGCTCGAAGACAGTGCGCTTCTCGCCCTCACGCGTCTCGTAGGACCTCGACTTCAGGCGACCCTGAGCGACGACACGCATGCCGCGCTGCAGGGACTCGGCGACGTTCTCAGCAGCCTGGCGCCAGATCGAGCAGCGCAGGAAGAGGGTTTCCCCGTCCTCCCACCCGTTGGTCTGGCGGTTGAAGGTGCTGGGCGTCGAAGCAATCGTGAAGTTGGCAACCGCTGCACCCGACGGCGTGAAGCGAAGCTCCGGGTCGTCGGTGAGGTTGCCGATCACGGTGATGACGGTGTCGCCTGCCATGAGATCTCCCTTGAGTCTGATCTGGGTGTCGGTGTCGGTTCAGGAGTTATTCCTAGTGCGACCAAACATAGGACGCACCGCCGACATTTCCGACGATGACATCCGCGTCACTTGGACGGACGGATGACCTTCGTACGCAGGATCTGCTCGTTGAGGCCAAGCTGGCGGTCGAGCTCCAGAACAGTCTTCGGCTCGGCGGTCAGGTTGACGACGGCGTAGATGCCCTCGGCGTTCTTGTTGACCTCATAGGCCAGACGACGGCGTCCCCAGACGTCAACGTTCTCGACGGTGCCACCATCAGTGGTGACGACCTTCAGGAACTTGTCAAGGGTCGGGGCGACGGTGCGCTCATCGAGGCTGGGCTCGAGGATCACCATTACTTCATAGGCGCGCATAGCGTTCTCCACCTCCTACGGACTCGGCGGCCATGGTCTCTCCATGGCAGGAGGGCTGATGCGATGTCCCTTCTCCAATCTGTGGAGAGGGACGCGTCAGCGTATCAACCAGCGGAACCCGTGGCCGAATCCACGGCCTCGACCGTGAACGGCACCGTGATCACCTCGCCGTCGCCGAGTCGGAACTGGGCCCAGAGGCGGTAGAGACCAGCCTTCGGTACGTCCAGGTGCAGCCCGAGCTCGGGCCCGAAGATCGCCCCGGGGACCGCCAGCTCGGCACCTTCGGCGTGGCCGTGCACGAACGTCTCGCCGTCCGCGCTCATGACCACGACGTGGCCGGCAGCGCCGAGGTAGGGCTGTAGATCGTCGACAATCTTCCCGGTGCTGTCCTCGAACCGGAAGTGCAGGTCGCTCTGCTCGTCGGCGACCGGCGTGCCGTCGAGGGTGACGGTGAGATTGTCGACAGTCGACGATCTCGGGCTCGCCTCCAGCGGGACGGCAGGGGGCTGCGTACCCTCGACGGTGAGCTGCTGCCGATCGAGCACGTCGGCCATGGCGGCCCGGCGTCGGAACTCGGTGTCGACGCGGTAGGTGCCTCCGGCGGGGAAGGTCACGTCGGTCTCGAGCTCGCCCGGTCGGCCGGTCGGCTCGGCGTGGAGGTGGCGGAACCAGGAGAGGTCCTGGCTGGTCACGATGACGTGCATCCAGGCCTGGTGGGTGCGACCGAGGTCGGTCACCGGGTCGCCGGTCGTGGCGTCCGTGACGAGGAACCGTAGCCCACCCTCGCGCCGCGTGATCGCGACGTCGATGCCCGACTCGGCGGAGGCGACGGGGGCGATGTCGACCTCATGCATCTCCGTCATCGACGGCCGCATCGGGCTCATCCCCTGCGCCCACTCCAGGATGCCGTTCATCCCGCGCTGCGCAGGCTCGGTGCGCGACAGGTAGGTCAGCCCGGCCCCGATCGAGATCGCGATCACGGCCGTGACCAGGAGATATCCACCGTCGCGGACGCGAGTGACGAAACCCCGACCGGCGTACGCCTCAGGCGTCTCGGGTCGGCGGAAGCCGCGCAGGCGCAGGGCGTTGGTGACCACGCTGACCGAGCTCATCGCCATCGCCGCGCCGGCAAGGACGGGGTCGAGGAGGGCGAGCGCGGCGACCGGGATGAGGAGCACGTTGTAGGCGAACGCCCAGAACAGGCCCTGCTTGATCGTCGCGACGGTGCGCCGGGAGAGCGCCAGCGCGGTCACCACGCCGCGGAGGTCACCGCCGACCAGGGTGATGTCGGAGGCTGCCAGGGCGACGTCGGTGCCAGTGCCGATCGCGATCCCGACGTCGGCCTGGGCCAGCGCCGGAGCGTCGTTGATCCCGTCACCGACCATCGCGACGACCTTGCCCTCGTCCTGGAGCTGCTGGATCCGGGCGAGCTTCTGCTCGGGCAGCAGACCGCCGGCCGCGTGGCGTACGCCGACCTCGTCGGCCACCTTCGCCACCGTCGCGGCCGCGTCGCCGCTGAGGATGTGCACCTCGACGCCCGAATCCTCGAGCAGACGCACCGTCTCCTTGGCCTCGTCGCGGACCTGGTCCTCGACACGGATGCTGCCGGCGTACGCGCCGTCGACCGCGACCAGCACCGCGCCGTTGTCCGTCGCGTCGATCCCTTCCTCTGCCAGCATCGCCGCGTTCCCGACGACGACCCGTCGCCCGTCCACCCTCGCGCTGATCCCGCGCCCGGGGTGAGCCTCGAATGCCGAGACGTCAGGCGCGCCGGCCGAGGCGTCACGTACGTCGGCCGAGATGGCACCAAGTGACGCTTCGGCCGACCGGAGTGACGCCTCGCGCGACGGACCTGACGCCTCGGCGTGGGCCCGAAGGGCGGAGGCGAGGGGGTGGTCGCTGCCGGTCTCGGCGGCGGCGGCGATCTCGACCAGCGCGCCCTGCGTCCAGCCAGGGGGCGGGACGATCTCGGAGACCTCCGGCTTGCCGTGGGTGATCGTGCCGGTCTTGTCGAAGACGATGGCGGTGACGGAGCGGGCGCGCTCCAGGGTCTCGCCGGAGCCGACGAGTACGCCGAGCTCGGCCGCGCGGCCGGCGCCGACCATGACGGCGGCCGGCGTGGCCAGTCCGAGGGCGCAGGGGCAAGCGATGATGAGGACCGCGATCGCGGCGGTGACAGCGCTGGTGAGGCGCTCGGCGTCGGGGCCGAGGACCAGCCAGCCGACGAAGGTCAGCGCGGCCACGACGAGGACGGCCGGCACGAACACCTCGGAGACCCGGTCGGCCAGACGCTGCAGCTTGGTGCCGGACCCCTGGGCCGACTCGACCATGGCGATGATCTGCGCCAGCGTCGTCTCGGAGCCGACGGCGGTCGCCTCGATCTCGAACGAGCCGGTCTGGTTGATCGTGGCGCCGATGACGATGTCGCCCTCGGCCTTCCGGACCGGGTCGCTCTCACCGGTGAGCATGGACTCGTCGACGTACGACGCCCCCGCGACGATCCGGCCATCGACCGGGATCTTCTCCCCGGCACGTACGCGGATCCGGTCGTTGACCTGCAGGTTCGCCACCGGGACGGTGACATCGCGACCGTTGCGGACGACCGTGGCCGTCTCCGGCATCAGGCCGACGAGGGCCTTGACCGCGTCGGCCGTACGCGACTTGGCCCGTGCCTCCAGCCAGCGGCCCATCAGCACCAGCGCGACGATGACCAGGGCGGTCTCGAAGTAGAGGTGGAGCGGCAGGCCCCACGCCTCGGCCTGGCCCATCCACAGGGTCACGAAGGCGCTGTAGGCGAAGGCGATGCCGGTGCCGAGCGTGACCAGGGTGTTCATATCGACCGACCCGTGGCGCATGCCTCGGACCGCCGCGACGTAGATGTCGCGGCCCGCCCACCACTGGGTGACCGCGGCGACCACGAGCACGATCGACATCACCGGCTCCATGGCGTCGACGGGAAGCGGGACGTACATCAAGGCCATCAGGCCGAGCCCCACCGCCAAGGCCGTGACCCACCGCCGCTTGAGCTGGACGAGCTCGGTCTCGCGGCGTACGTCCCGGTCGTCCGCTACCTCAGGCTCCTGTGGATTGTCGACAGTCGACGATCTCAGGACGGCCTGATAGCCCGCCTTCTCGATGGCGGCGCTGATCTCGGCGAGGTCGGTGCGGGCGGGGTCGAAGTGCACGAGGGCGGTCTCGGTGGCGAGGTTGACGTTTGCGTCCTCGACACCCTCGACACGGCTGATGGCCTTGGTGACACGGCGCACGCAGCTCGCGCAGGTCATGCCCTCGATCTCGAGCTGTTGCTCGGTCGGGTTCGCGGCGGTGGGGGTCATCGTGATCAGGCCAGCGAGTAGCCGGCCTCTTCGACGGCGGCGCGGATGGCGTCGTCGGAGATCGGCTCAGCGGCGGTGACGGTGACGTTGCCGGAGGCCAGGTCGACGTCGACGTTGCTCACGCCGGCGATCTCGTTGACCTCCTCGGTGACGGAGGAGACGCAGTGGCCGCAGGTCATGCCGACAACGGTGAAGTTCTGGGTGCTCATGGAAGTCTCTCTAGGGTTGTTGGATTGTTGACAATCAGGACTTGACGAGGCGAGCGATGGCAGCAGAGGCCTCGGCGAGCTTCTCGTCGGCCTCGGCACCACCGTTCTGGACCGCGCCGGCGACGCAGTGACCGAGGTGCTCGTCGAGCAGTCCGAGAGCGACCGCCTGGAGCGCCTTGGTCGAGGCGGAGACCTGGGTGAGGATGTCGATGCAGTAGGCCTCGTCCTCGACCATCCGCTGCAGTCCGCGCACCTGACCTTCGATGCGCTTGAGGCGCTTGAGATAGGCCTCCTTGTTCTTGTTGTGGAGGTATCCGTGATCCGCGTGGCCTTCGGGCCCAGTGTGCTCGTCCATGCGATCTACCATACCCCCGTAAGGTATGAAGTCAAGCCGATGGATGTCGGTGCCGCGTCCTAGACTGGCCCCATGGCTGTTGCGATCGGTGCCCACGTAGACCAGACCGACCCCGTCGCCGAGGCGGCCGCGCGCGGCGCGGGCCTGGTGCAGTTCTTCCTGGGCGATCCCCAGTCCTACAAGGGCCCGGTGGTGACGTACGCAGACGGCGCGGCGGCGCTCAAGGCCCGCGCGGTGGAGGCCGGGATCGATCTCTACGTCCACGCGCCCTACATCATCAACGTCGCCACGACGAACAACCGGATCCGGATCCCGAGCCGCAAGCTCCTCCAGCAGCACATGGACACCGCGGCCGAGGTCGGCGCCAAGGGCCTGATCGTCCACGGCGGTCACGTCAACAAGGACGACGACCCTGCGAAGGGCTTCGACAACTGGCGCAAGGCGATCGAGGCGACCGACATCAAGGTCCCGCTCCTGATCGAGAACACCGCCGGCGGCGACAACGCGATGGCCCGCTACCTCGACCGGATCGCGGGCGTCTGGGAGGCCATCTCCACCGCCGAAGGCGCAGAGAACGTCGGCTTCTGCCTCGACACCTGCCACGCCCACGCCGGCGGCAACCCGCTCGAGACGGTCGTCGAGGACGTCCGCAAGATCACCGGCCGGATCGACCTGGTCCACTGCAACGACTCGCGCGACGAGTTCGACTCCGGCGCCGACCGCCACGCCAACTTCGGCGCCGGCCGCATCGATCCCGATCTCCTCGCCGGTGTGGTTCGCGACGCCGGCGCCCCGGTGATCTGCGAGACCCCCGGTGGCGCCGAGGAGCACACGAGCGACTTCGCCTGGCTCCGCGACCGACTCTGACCGATTCTCACCAAATCTTCAGTTCTGCCAGCCGAGTCATGAGTCATGACGGACGAAATCGCGCATTGATCCGCCATAACCGAAGATTCGTTCGCAAGAACTGCGGTTTCGCTCGCCAGAGGTGAAGATTCGACTGAGAATCGGCCCGTCCAGCGGGACTGTCGGCTATGACCCAACCGGGCCATTGACATATCGTCCTCCGAATGAGTTCGAACTGGCGCGCCGATGTTCAGGGTCTCCGTGCCGTCGCTGTCGGTCTGGTGATCGCAGGACACGCGGGGCTCTCAGGGTTCGAGGGGGGATTCGTCGGAGTCGACGTCTTCTTCGTCCTCTCCGGTTTCCTGATCACCACCCTGCTGCTGCGTGAGACCGACCGCAGCGGCACGGTCAGCATCAGTCAGTTCTACGCCCGCCGCGCCCGCCGGATCCTGCCGGCGGCGACCGCGACGATGCTGGTCGTGCTCACCTACAGCGCGATCGTCCTACCCCAGACCCGCACCGACCAGATCGCCGGCGACGCGGGCTGGGCAGCGGTCTTCCTGGCCAACGTGCACTTCGCCAAGGAAGCCGTCGACTACTTCAACACCGCCGCGCCCTCGCCGTTCCAGCACTACTGGTCGCTCTCGGTCGA
Organism: Nocardioides sp. NPDC057577; assembly: GCF_042801335.1. Taxonomy (NCBI): domain Bacteria; kingdom Bacillati; phylum Actinomycetota; class Actinomycetes; order Propionibacteriales; family Nocardioidaceae; genus Nocardioides; species Nocardioides sp. NPDC057577. The sequence goes on from NZ_JBHVGB010000083.1 coordinate 7,204, forward strand.
GGAGCAGTTCTACGTCGTCTGGCCGCTGCTGGTCCTCGCCGTCGCGCTCTGGATCCCGAAGCACCACCGCCGCCGCGCGATCACCGCGCTCGCCGCTCTCGTGGCGGTGGTCAGCTTCGCCTGGTCGCTGCACGCCACCAGCGTCGACCCGACCACGGCCTACTTCTCCACCCCGGCCCGCGCCTTCGAGCTCGCCGCGGGCGCCCTACTCGCCTGCGTCGCGGGCCGACTGGCAAGCATCAAGAAGCCGTACGCGACAGCCCTGGGCATCGCCGGCGTCGGCACCCTCGTCTACGCCACCGTGAGCTTCAGCGAGGCGACCCACTTCCCGGGCTGGCACGCCCTGGTGCCGGTGCTCGCCACGGTCGCGCTCCTGGCCGCCGGCCCGGCCACCCCGACCGGTTGGCTGCTCTCGAAGCAGCCGCTGCGCTACCTCGGTGACATCTCGTTCAGCCTCTACCTGTGGCACTGGCCGATCCTGATCCTCGCCCCCGAGGCGATCCCCGGTGGCGGCGTACGCCAGCTGCTGATCATGCTGGCGCTCATCCTGGCCGCCTCCGCGGCGAGCTACCACTGGATCGAGATGCCGTTCCAGCGCCACAAGATCCCGCACCTCACCAAGGGCCGCCGCGCGCTGGCCCTCTGGCCTGCCGCCGCTGCCCTCGCGCTGGTCGCAGGCACGAGCTCCCAGGCGTACGCCGGCTATCAGGTCGACGTCGCCAAGGCCAACGCGGAGGAGTGGTTCCAGGAGAACCCCGACGTCCTCGACACCGACGACAAGCCGGTCACCGGCGTCCTGAAGACGACGGTCAAGGCCGCCGAGGACGGTGCCCCGCTGCCGCCGGAGGCCAAGTTCGACGCCTCCGACTCGTGGGCCGAGCGCGGCGGCTACTGCTACGCGGGCTACGGCGAGACGAAGCTCGACGGCGACTGCGTCTACGGCGACGGCAAGGCCGACCGCACCGTGGCCGTCGTCGGCGACTCCCACATCGGGATGTGGCTGCCTGCCCTCGACACCCTCGCCGAGCGCCAGCACGTGAAGCTGGTCCCGTTCGTGAAGCTCGGCTGCGCCGCCTACGGGGTGAAGCAGAAGTCCTCGAAGATGACCGTCGCGGAGTGCGAGGACTTCCGGAAGTGGACCAACGAGCAGATCACCGATCTCGACCCGGACACGATCGTCGTCGGCGCCCGCGGCATGCTCGACATGGAGGAGCGCGACGGCGTCTCGACCGAGGAGCAGTGGCGAGAGGGCGTACGCCACGGCGTCGGTGCCTTCGAGAAGGTCACCCCTGACGTACGCGTCTTCGCCGACGTCCCCTCCGTCGACGATGACCCCGGCGAGTGCCTCTCCGACGCCCGCAACCTCCTCCAGGACTGCGTCGTGAACGCCGAGGGCACCGAGGTCGACTCCAACGAGGTGACCCAGGAGGCGCTCGACGGGACCGAGGCCGCGTACGTCGACATCGTCGACCTGGTCTGCACCGAGCGCTGCCCGCTCGTCGTCGGCGACGTCGTCACCTACTACGACGACTCCCACATCACCGCGACCTGGGTCGACCGAGTCACCCCCGCGCTCGGCAAGCGCCTTGGCCGACTGGACCGTTCCGCCTAGAACACATTTCAGTTCTGCGGCGGCGAACCATTGCCGTGGCACCGGCAGAGCGGAAGAATCGAAAGTTGCCGAGCGGGGCAGTCATCCCCTCACCGCCCCGCTCGGCCCAGGTCTCGGACGACCCGACAACGTGGTCGAGCCTGTCGGGCTCAAGCCGTACGCGGGTTGGGCATCCCCCTCGTGCCCAACCCGCGCTGCGGCCCCGAAACCGCCGCCTCCCCCAAGGCGGCGGCACCAGCGTCCGAACCGAATTCCCCCGAATCTCGAGCCGGACAGCCCCAAGGAGTACGCGGCGGACCGCCTGATACACGGGCCTCGAGAATTCCCCGCCGGCTTGCTCAGGACAAGTTGCCTCGTTCGCCCGCCTGGTGCGGCAGGGCGCCATTACGCTCCTTCGCATGCCCGGCCCAGGAATGCTCACGCTGATGGTGCTGCCCGCGGTCATCGGCCTCATCATCGTCGCCCGTCCGAATGTCGCGCTGTCGCTCAGACGAATCCGAGGCACGTGGCTGATCGCCATCGCCGCAGCACTCCAATTCGTGCATGTCGAGGGGTGGTGGCCTGAGCAAGTCCCGGAGACCACCGAACGTCGGGTTTACGCAATCTTCGTCATCATCGTGGCGTTAACGTTTTCCTGGCTGAACCGGTCGCTCTGGAGTCGAAGGACGGGGCGCTGGGCGTTGTCACTGATCCCGCTTGGAACCATTTCGAATGCCATCCCGATCGCGGTTCTGGGGGCAATGCCGTACAGCATTCCCGGCGCACGCGCTGCTGGGTACACCGAGGCGGAACTAGTAACTGATGCCCCCGGCTACATCCGCCTCGTGGACGTGTCGCCGTTCTGGACCCCACTCGCGGACCTGATCCCGGTCCCCGTTCTGATGAAGGTCCTGAGCGTCGGCGACCTGTTTCTCATCTCCGGCCTTGTCCTGTTGATCGCCTCCTGCTCTCTGCCCTGGGCAGATGCAGCCTCAGAACCGGTCAGAACTGGCGACGGATCTACGCAGCCGTCGGTGTAGTCCCACACCGATCCCATCTCTACCCCACGAGAGGAGGAACTGATGAAGTTCGACGACCTCAAGGCACGCGTGTACCTCGCCGGAGCAACAGTCGTACCGACTGCACTGGCGATCTACGCTCTCGCGGCGCCGCACAACCAGCCCGACTAGAGCAGAGCATCGGCGGGCGCGGCCGAGAGTTTCGTCGTCCGCCGATGCGGCACCAACTGATGGTCCGACGACTTACGAGAAGCAAACAAACGGCGCTGGCGGAGCGTCAGCGGTTGCGGCAGGTAGAGACTCAGCGAGGGCTTCGGCAGGGGCCAGGCCCTTCGCGAGGGCGCCGTGGAGGCGGCTGAACACCTCGTACGCAGCCTCGTCCGCCACCACGGCAGGAGACGCGATCACGGCGCGAGCGCCGGCGTGCAGCCAGGCGCCGACGAGCCCGATCAGCTCCTCGCCCCACCGGATCGTCGATCGTCCGACCTCACAGGCGGAGAGGAGGACGACGTCCGGGACGGCGGCGAGGCCGTCGATGTCGTAGCCGTACCAGGTGCCGTCGGCGAGCTCGAGGCCGGAGAAGAGCGGGTTGTCGGCGGAGTGGTGGCCGTGCGCGGCCAGATGGAGTACGTCGACCTCGGCCGCCAGCGCGGACACCGCCGTCGCGGTGGCGTCGGTGCCGGTGAGCGTGTGAGCGCCGGACCAGGCGGTGGCGCTCTTCGCCACCTCGTCCGCGGCGCGCATGACGCGCGGGCCAGCAACGAACCCTGCGGCCGCAGTGCGCAGCGGGGTGCCGGCGCGGCTCAGCCAGGCGGTGGCGCTCTGGGCGACCGTCACCGGGCGCCCGGTCAACCCGGTCAGCAGTGTCCAGGGCACCGCCGCCATCACTGCTGACGGAGTCAGGACGACCGGCCGGTCACCGATCTGCTCGAGAACCGGGGCGACGAGCAGGTCGGCCAGTTGCTTGAGCCGGACGGTCAGGTCGCTACGAACGGCGACGCCGAGCGGCCCAGGGAGATCGGTCGCGGCGACGTCGAGATCCGGCAGCAGCCCGCCGAGGAGCGGCCCGAGCGCGGCCTGGTCACCGAGGTCGATCCGGGTGGCGGCGTCGTCGGTGGCGACGAGCGCGACCAGGCGACCGGCCGCCACGACGTAGGCGACGAGCGCGTGCCGGCCGATGCGTTCGTGCAGGTCAGGAAGGTAGATCGGCTCCGAGACCTGGCCGGATCCCTTGACCCTCCAGGCCCGCTGCCGGATCTGCTCACGCAGCTCGGCCTCACGCTCGGGCGTCACCTCGCCCCGGAGCTCGGCCAGATCGGCGGCGAGCTGCGGATCCGACGGTGGCCGCACCGGCTGGACCCGCGAGGCCAGCATCCGCGAACGCTCCGACCACTCGAAGAGCACATCGGTCTCGCCCGACTCGACGGCCAGCTCCAGGCCGCGCCTGGCCAGGGTGCGGCCGTGGCCGGCAACGTTGGTCTGCAGGTCAAGGCTGCCGAACGAGCTCTGCCACAGATGGAAGTCGTCAATGCCGGCACGCAGCTCGCGGAGCCCGGAAACGGTCCGACCGGCGGCCACGGCCAGCTCGGCACGGAGCTCTCGCTCTAGCAGACGGACATCGATGGGCGCCTCGAGCGGGACCGGGCCGATGACCCTGCCGCTCGCCGGTCTCGCCGGTAGGCCGGCATTCTCCGCCGAACGAATGCGCGCCAGCCGGGCCTGCAATCGCACCCGGAGCGCCGGCCAGCTCAGTCCTTGCTCCTCGAGTGGGGCCGCCAGCGCCTCGCCGTCCTCGCTCGGATCGACGCCTGCCGTCACCGCCGCTTCGAATGCCACCGCCCGCGCCCGCAGCGCCAGCCCCGGCGCCCGCGCCTCCTCGAACCAGCCCAGCGCCGAACGCGCGACCCGCTCCGCCTCCGTTGGGTCGGTCGCCACCAGGTGTGACGCCAACACCAGCTCGGCCTCCCCCTGGCGCTGCCGCTGCCCCTTCGATCCGTACGCCTCCGCCGCCTGCCGCAGCATCTCCCCGCCCTGCCGCGTCAGGCCAGCCGCCATCAGCACTTCCGCCCGATCGGCGTCACACACGGCCTTCATGAGCGGCCCGGCTGCTGCCTGGAGGTCGTACGACGACTCCATCAGTGCCAATGCGCCGACGAGGTCACCGGAGAGGAACATTGCGTATGCGCGATTGTGATCAGCCTGAGCGGCAGACAACTCGTCGCCAGCTGCTCTATGACCGTCGGCGGCGGCCGAGAAGTCCAAGACTGCCGCGATGAGGTCGTGCCGATCCAGGTGAACCGTTCCACGGTTGAGATGCGCCCTGGCAAGATCGGCTGGTGATCCAGCAAGGAGTTCAATGGCCTCGCTGAAACTGGCCAACGCCTCCACGACCCGACCAGCGCGCCTCAATAGTGTGGCCTGCTGACCGGCAAGCATGCCGCGCGTTTGATCGTCGAGCCCGCCGAACCGCAGGGCCCGATGACACAGGTCCAATGCATGATCGATGGTGGACCGGTCGGCGGCGATATACGCGAGGGTCGCCTCGGCCCGCGCCTGCAAAGCCAGGTCTCCGTCTTCACTTGCCCGGTCGAGCGCCTCGCGAAGCAGGCGCTCGGCGTCCATCAGGTTGCCTGCGGTGGCCGCAGCCACCCCGGCCCGATGTAGCCGATCCGCTCCGCTCATCGCACCTCAATGTCCCGATCGCAGCGTGGTCAATTCCTCAAGAACCGTCCAAGCACGTTTCGTTGCTTCGATGGCGTCCGACGCCGGACCGGCCTCGAACAGCCTCTGGGCAATCCTGCCGGCTAGCAATGGCGCTGCGAAGGAGGTGCCGCTCCACGTTCCGAATCCACCGGTGAAATCGTCGATATCGAGGGATGCGCGGTCGCGTCCTTCGAACTCGGTCTCGACCGCTGACTGGTAGCCACCGTCGAATGTCGGCGGGAAGGTACTGACGACGCCGGCACCGATCTCATATGCCCGAACCCATGGGCCAGCATTGCTGAAGAGTGCGTCAGACCGTCCACTCGGGTTGAGCGCACCCACCGAGACGATCGGGAGTACACCGGGCTCTGGCGTGATGGGGCCTGCCCCGTCGGACCATGGCGCGAAAGCGGCCGGGAAGACTGGTCGATTGGTGGCGTCGTTACCCGCAGCACAGACGACAACCGTTCCGTTACGCAACAGGTCTGCGAGCACCTCGTAAAGTGTCGGATCGAAGTACGGATCTGACGGCGTCTCGTGGTAGTAGCCCATCGACAGGTTGAGGACGTCGATGCGTCGGCCACGCGGGTCGCCCTTCCGATAGAGGTCGACCAACTCCGCGATCTGCGCCAGTGCGGTGATCCAGTCAGTCTCCGCGATCGATCCTTCAGGGGGAACGATCCGCCACGACAGGATCTCCGCGTCGGGACATGTCTGATGGACAAGCCCGGAGATAAACGTTCCATGTCCGGCAAGCGGATCGATTAGGCCGTCGAGAGCACCAACTTGGTCACCGTCGACCTCCGAATCCGGCACCGACTGCGGCCACCCGATGGGATGACCGTCAAGTCGAGCATCCCGCTCGACAAAGTCGAGCCAGGGGTGTGGCCCGCAACCTGTGTCGAGCACGGCCACGACGGGCCTCTCGCGACCGTCCAGCTCGGAGCTTGTACAGCGCCGCGGGCGCGCACCGACGTAAGCGACCGGGCTACGGCCACCGGTTCCGAGCGGGTCATAGCCGTCGGCGAACGACTGGTCATAGGGGTGCGGCTGGTTGTGCGGGTGCGGCTGGTTGTGCGGGTGCGGCTGGTTGTGCGGATGCGGCTGGTTGTGCGGATGCGGCTGGTTATGCGGCCTTGGATCCACAATCGGCGCGGGCACAAGCACGTGCTCCAAACTCACACCCTGAACATTCTCAGCCCCCTCGGAGCGCAGGTACTGCAGAACAGTCCACGCGTCAGGCGCTTGGGCTGCCTTGCCAGGCCGCACACCGAGCCGAACGCGACGTACGCCGAACCGTAGCCCGACTGCACAATCGGGCTCGTCTTCGGCGATCGCTCGCCAGCCGAGACCCTTGGCGGCCTTCTCGATCCGTTTGAAGGTGTCCTCGAAGTCAACCGACTTGGACACGAGCAGGACGGCCGAGGAGTAGATGGTGGAACGCGCCGAGACACCCTCGACCGCCACCGCGTTGGTCGGGTCCAGCACGCGCGCTTCGGTGGATCCGTACGCCACCGACAACCGTGGCTCACGCTTGGAATGCACTGTTACTCCTGGATCAGATCTCGAACGTGGGGGTCAGGAAGGCGGAGGAGCCGTCGGCGGGCTCGAAGCGGAGCCGGATGAGGCCGGCGGGCAGCGAGGTCAGCTCGAAGCGGCCCGAGGCGCCGAGGGTGACGGCGACGATCGGCGTACGGACTTCGTCGGCGCGGATGGCGCGGACGGTCATGGGTGAACCGGGGACGACCCAGCCGTCGAGGCGGGCGGTGGTGTCGGTGTCGGAGGCGACGCGTACCAGGACATCGACACCGGACTGGGCGAACCGCAACGTATAAGCAGAGCGGGCAGAGGCCGGAGCGGCGGAGCGGACTCCGGCTGCCTCCGCATCCAGGGACGACGACTCCACCAGGAGCATCAGCTCCAGGTCGAGCCCGAGTCCGGACTCCTCGGCGGCGCCGGCGGCGGCCGCCTGCATCCGGGAGATCAGGCCGCCGGGCACCGGATCGCCGGACACATAGGCCTGTCGAACCAGACCCAACAGCTCCTCGCGAGTGGGCTCCTCCGAGCGACCCATCACGACACCCCCTCGTTCTCAAGTGCATCCCGCAGCTTCCCGAGACAGCGGCCGCGGGTGGGGCCGATGCTGCCGATGGGCATCTCGAGCTCTTCGGCCAGGCTGGCGTAGTCGGGCCGGTCGGAGAAGGCGACCACGCGCAGCAGCCGCCGGCACCTCTCCGGGAGCGATTCCACAGCCGCCCAGATGAGCGAGTTGCGGTCGCCTTCGACGACCAGCGACTCCGCGGAGCGCTGCGTCGGGACGCGGGACTCGAGCGCCTCGTCCTCCACGGGTACGTCACGCCCGGATCGCTTCGCGACCCGCCAGGCCTCGCGGCGCGTGGTCAGGGTGAGCCAGGCACCGACGGCTGCGGTGTCGAGGATCGAGGAGTGCTTGCGTACGAAGCTGAGCCAGGTGTTCTGGACGACGTCCTCGGCCTGCTCCTGGGTGAGCCGGTAGGAGCGCGCGACCTGCCACAAGATGGGAGTCATCGTCGCGACCAGCTCGTCGAGGGCGGCGGAGTCGCCGCTGAGCCACCGGTCGAAGTCGGCCGTGGCCCGGGACCATACGGTCGCGGGTGCGTCGGCATGCCCGACCCCGCGTCGCACCCGTGTCACAGTCCCCTCCTCGACCGGCGGCCTCCGGATCGGCGCCGTGCCGCTGCGGGGCCAGATGACGCGCGGGCGCGTCACCGTGGTGGTCATAGTTGCTGTCACGGCCACAAGGAGGCCGAGGCCCCAAGCCGTGATACATCTGGTCGCCGACAATAGCGGCTCAGCGCCCCGGACTCACTAGGGAGCGGGGCGATTGTCCCCACATTGGGGCGCTGAGAGGCCCGCGGACGGTGCTCACGGCAAGCGCGACCACCGGGATTCGGCCCTACCGCCGGAGCGGGTAGCCTTCTGCGGGTGAGTCTCACCGTGCGCCCCATCACCGCTGCGGAGCATCTCGCCTTCATCGAGAAGCAACCCAGCGTGAGCTTCCTCCAGACCCCGTCGTGGGCCCGGGTCAAGACCGAGTGGCGCTCGGAGTCGGTCGGATGGTTCGACAGCCTCCAGGGCGGTTCCATCGTCGGGGCCGCGCTCGTGCTGCACCGGCCGGTCCCGAAGCTGGAGCGGTTCACCCTCGCCTACCTGCCGGAGGGCCCGAGCATCGACTGGTCGGGTGATCTGGCTCCGTGGCTGGAGCCACTGGCGGCGTACCTGAAGAAGAACGGCGCCTTCGGCATCCGCATCGGACCGCCGGTCACCACGGCGACCTGGAACGCCAACCAGGTCAAGGACGGCATCGCCGACGACACCGTCCAGCGGCTCAACCAGCTGACCCCGTCCCACCGCGACGCGACCGGCGCACGGGTGGTCAGCCAGCTGCGGGCGGCGGGCTGGAGGCTGCAGTCCCCCGAGGACGGCTTCGGCGCGGGACAGCCGCAGTACAACTTCGTCATCCCGCTGGCCCACGAGGACGGCACCCCGAAGACCGAGGACGAGGTCCTCAAGGGGATGAACCAGCTCTGGCGCCGCAACATCAAGAAGGCCGCCAAGATGGGCGTCGAGGTGACCGTCGCCACCCCCGTCAACCCGGCGGACGGCGACTTCGAAGGTGACCTGAGCGCCTTCCACGATCTCTACGTCCACACCGCCGAGCGCGACCACTTCACGCCCCGGCAGCGCAGCTACTTCAGCACCATGTTCTGGGCGATGTCGACCGAGGATCCGGAGCGCATCAAGCTCTTCCTGGCCCGACACGAGGGAGACCTCGTCGCCGCGACCATCATGGTCCGCGTCGGCCAGCACGCCTGGTACTCCTACGGCGCCTCCTCGACCGAGAAGCGAGACGTACGTGGCTCCAACGCCCTCCAGTGGGCGATGATCCAGGACGCCATGGCCGCCGGCGCGACCACCTACGACCTGCGCGGCATCACCCCGACGCTCTCCACCGACGACTCCCACGTGGGGCTGATCCAGTTCAAGGTCGGCACCGGTGGCCAGGCGGTGGAGTACGCCGGGGAGTGGGACCTGCCGCTGAACAAGCCGATCTACACGGCCTTCGATGTCTACATGAAGAGGCGCTGATCTCCGTATGCCGCTGAAACTGACCGTTGACGCCGATCGCTGGCGCAAGCACGTCCAGACCTTCGCCGAGGCGACTCCTGGCCTGGTCCCGGTGGCGAAGGGCAACGGCTACGGCCTCACCCTGCGCAAGCTCGCCCACCAGACCGAGTGGCTCAACAGCCTCGGCACGGGCGTCGACACGCTCGCGGTGGGCACCTACAACGAGGTGTGGGAGGTCGCGACCCGGTTCAGCGGCTCGATCTACGTCCTCACCCCGTGGCGGCCCTACTCGCCCGAGATCAACCCGGAGATCGCCGACCGGATCATCCACACGATCAGCCGCCCCGAGGATCTGCCGCTGCTGCTGGAGCGCCAGCCCGGCGCGCGGGTGATCCTCGAGCTGGTCACCTCGATGCGGCGCCACGGAATGACTCCGAGTGACCTGTGGCCGACTGCCGCCGTCGCCCGTGAGCACGCGCGCTTCGAGGGCATCACGATGCACTTCGGCCTCGACGGCGGCTCGCTGGCCGAGGTTCGTGCCCAGATGGACGCCGTCGTCGGCGCCGAGGCGAAGACGGTGTGGGTATCTCACCTGAGCGCCAACGAGCTGGCCCAGCTGCGCGCGGCCTACGGCGACATCACCTTCCGGCCCCGCGTCGGCACCGCGCTGTGGCTCGGTGACCGCGGCGCGCTCACCGTGACCGCGACCGTCGAGGACGTGCATCCGCTCGAGCGGGGATACTCCTACGGCTACCGCGGCCGCACCGCGATGCGCGCGGGTCATCTGGTGGTCGCCTCCGGCGGCACCGCCCACGGGATCGGCCTCGAGGCGCCGCTGGGCGACACCCATCTGCGCTCCCGTGCCCTCGCGGTCGCCCGCGGCGGACTCGACGCCATGGGGCAGTCGCGCTCGCCCTACACGCTCGACGGCAAGGCGCTCTGGTTCGCCGAGCCGCCGCACATGCAGGAGTCGATGCTCATGCTCCCCTCGGGCGCGCGCGTGCCCGAGGTCGGCGAGGAGCTCGAGGTGCGGGTGCGCTACACCGCGACCTCGTTCGACGAGATCATCCTGGATTCCTGAGCCTCCGCGCGAGCCTCGGTCCACCGGACCGGATCGCGCCACGGCTCGTAGATCTCCCGGACCACGACCGCGATCAGATAGATCTCGGCGGCGACCCGGGCGAGGATCGCGAACCAGTAGACCGGCTGGTCGCCACCGCTGCCGGCCAGGATGTCGGCCAGATACCACCAGACCGCGACGAAGTAGAAGAGCTCACCGGCCTGCCAGATGAGCTGGTCACGCCAGCGCGGCACGGCGAGGACGGCCAGCGGCAGCAGCCACAGGACGTACTGCGGTGAATAGACCTTGTTGACCAGGAGAAACCCGGCGACGATCAGGAAGCCCAGCTGCGCCAGCCGCGGCGTCTCGCGAGCCGTCAGCCCGATGATGAGTACGCCGCTGCACCAGGCGATGAAGAAGGCCCAGGAGACGAGGTTGACCGTCTGCGCCGAGATCGCCGCGTCGCTGGCCTGCTGGAAGACGAGCCACAGCGAGCCGAGGTCGGGGCCGCGCTCGGAGTTGAAGCTCCAGAAGACCTCCCACTCCTCCAGGCCTGTGGCCATCGCGGGCAGATTGGCGAGCACCCAGGCGAGGACCGTGGCCAGGGCGGCGACCGCCAGGTCGTAGTAGCGGCGGCGCCGGATGCAGATCACCACGAGTCCACCGAGCAGGAAGAGCGGGTAGAGCTTGGTCGCGCAGCCGAGTCCGATGAGGATGCCGGTCAGCAGCGGCCGATCCCGCGACCATGCCCACAGCGCCCCGGCCACGAAGACCACGGCCAGCATGTCCCAGTTGATGATTCCGGTCGCCGCCAGCACCGGGGCGAGCGCGAACGCGGCGGCGTCCCAGGGCCGTCGGCGGTGCGTACGTGCCAGGAACCAGGCGGAGAGCAGCGCCGCGACCGCGAAGCCGATCACGTTGACGACGATGAAGACCCGGATCTCGTGGTGCATGCCGGGCAGACCCCAGAAGCTCGAGGTCTCGACGAGATGGCGCTCGTCCTCGTCGGGAGTGTCGGTCAGCCAGTCGGTGACGTGGGACGTCGCCCAGGCGTAGTAGGAGATGCCTACCGGATACTCCATCACCTGCTGATAGCGCGCCCGGACCTCAGGATCGGACGAGTACGGCCACTCCTGCTCGGCCAGGCCGCGGTCGACGTAGAGATAGGGCAGGTCGGAGTAGCAGAAGTGGGTGTATCGGGTGTCGCCGTTGGTCCAGGTGGCGTTGTAGCAGGTCTGCTTGGAGACCATCCCGATCGCGAACGTGAGCGAGGTCAGCAGCAGCAGCAGGCCGACCGCGCTGAACCAGCGCCGTCGGCCGTGTGCGAGTCCCCCGAGAGGACCGCCCACCGCGGTGGAGGCGGTCCGAACGACCGGATCCTCCGCCGCGGGGGCGGTCACTGGACCATCTGTCACGAAGTAAGTGCCCTATTCGGTGTTGGCGCCATTGCCGCCCCCATTATTGCCATCCGCCGGTGGCGAGGACGACTCGCAATCGCCGAACCAGTCGCACGCGGTCTCGGTCACCGTCGGATCGGTCGCCTCGGGCTCGTCGGGGGTCGCCGACGGGTCCGGGTCACCCTCGGTCGCGCCGTCCGTGGGACTCTGGCTCTCCTCCGGCTCCTCGATCGGGATGCAGAGACCCTTGCGCTCGTCCTTCTTGGAGCAGTCCTCCGACGGGGTCGGAGTCGGGTCCGGGGTGTTGGTCAGCGACGGCTCGTGACCGTCCTGCGGCGCCTCGCCATCCTTCCAAGCGGGCTCCGGGAACTCCTCGATGTCGAGGTCGTCGGTGAGCGTGCCCATGATCTCGGCCCATGTCGACGCGGGGTAGCCGGCACCGAAGTAGGAGTCGAGCCAGCCGTCGAGCTTGCCGGAGCCCTTGCCACGGACGTACATGACCGCCGTGGCGAGCTGCGGCGTGTAGCCGGCGAACCATGCCGAGGAGACGTCGTCGTCAGCGTTGGTCGCGGTGCCGGTCTTGCCGGCGGCCGGCTGGTTGATCCCGCTGACCGTCTTGCCGGTGCCGTTCTTCACGACCTGCTGCAGGGCGTACGAGGTGTCGTCGGCGGTGTCCTCGGTCATCGCCCGCTCCTCACCGTCACGCTGGTTCCACTCGTAGACGACCTCGCCCTTGGCGTCGACCACCTTCGAGACGAGGTGCACGGTGTTCCGCATGCCGCCGTTGGCGATGGTCGCGTAGGCGTTGGCCATGTTGATCGGGCTGATCGCCTGGCGACCCAGCGTCAGCAGATAGTTGTTGGGGTCGAAGTCGATCGAGTACGCCGGGATCGAGCGGTAGTCGGCCGGCGCGCCCTCGATGTGCTGCTCGTCCGGCGGCAGACCGGCCTTGACGGACATGTCGTAGACGTCCTCGCTGCCGTTGGGCAGGGCGGCCGACATCTGCACGAACGAGGTGTTGACCGACTCCTCCATCGCCTTGATACCGGTGATGTGCTCGCCGTAGCCGTGACCGGTCGGGTCCGCGTCGCTCTGACCCGAGTTGCGGACCACGCGGTCGGTGCCCGGGATCTCCCAACCACCCTCGCCGGTCCAGGTGTCCTTGAGCGAGTAGCCCGCCTCGAGCGCAGCCGCCATGGTGAACGGCTTCATCGTCGAACCGGCCATGCCGCCCGAGGCCGCCCAGTTGATCTGGGAGTCGAGGTAGTCCTGGCCACCGTAGAAGCCCTTGAGCGCGCCGGTCTTCACGTCGACCGTCGCGGCGCCCACGTGCAGCTCGTTCTCCGGGTGCTTGGCGCTGACCGCCTTCTTGTCGCTGGGGCGCACCTCCGTGACCGCCTCCTGCGCTGCCTTCATCGCCTTCGCACTGAGCGTGGTGGTGACCTTCAGGCCCTTGCTGTCGATGTCCTCCTCGGTGAAGAGGGGGTTGCCGTTGTCGTCCTTGAGGGACTTCAGCTCGTTCTTCACCAGCGTCAGTGCGTGACCCTTCTGGCCACCGAGGCGGCTGTCGGCGAGCGGCTTGGGGAACTTGGGCAGCGCCTCCTTGGCCTTCTCGACGGTGGCCTCGTCGAAGTCGCTGAGCGCGTCGCCCTCGGCCTTGAGGTCGGCCATGCCACCCAGGACGTACTGGTAGCGGCCGAGCAGCTCGGTGCCGCCGGAGTCCTTGCCTTCCTTCTCCGGGTCGAAGCCGTTGGGGTTGTTGAGGATCGCGGTCAGCGCCGCGGCTTCCTTGATGTTGAGGTCCTTGGCCGACTTGCGGAAGTAGGTCTTGGAAGCGGCTTGGACGCCGTAGGCGCCGCGGCCGAAGTAGACGGTGTTGAGGTAGCCGGTGAGGATCTCGTCCTTCGACCTCTGCCGGGTGATCTTGAGCGAGATCACGGCTTCCTTGACCTTGCGCGAGTAGGTGCGCTCCTGGGTCAGGTAGAGGTTCTTGACGTACTGCTGGGTGATCGTCGAGGCGCCGCCCTGGCTGCCGGTGGTGGCGTTGGAGAAGAGCGTGCGCGCGATGCCCTTGAGGTCGATGCCGTTGTTCTTGTAGAAGCTGCGGTCCTCGGCTGCCACGGCAGCGTCCTTGACCAGCGCGGGCATCTCGTCGACGCTCAGCGCGTCGCGGTTCTGGTCGCCCGCCTGGAAGCGGCCGACCTCCTTCTTGCCGCCGGCGTAGTAGACGAAGCTCGACTCGGCCTCGAACGCCGCGTTGGCGCTGGGGACGGAGATCATGTTGTAGGAGATGATCACCGCGCCGCTGCCGATCAGCGCCATCACCAGGGCGACGATCGCCGCGATCTTGCCGACCTTGAGCGCCAGGGCCTTCTTGTCGAACTCCTCGTCACCGAAGCGGCCGTTCGGCGCGCCGGCTACGGAGTCAGGGTCACGCGGCCCACGACCGCCTCCGCCCCGCTCGGGACGCGCGGGCCGCTGACCCAGACGGTCGACCGGGGGCTCACCGGGACGACGGGGTCCCGGCGGGTAGGGCTGTCGCTGGCCAGGGCGAGGACCGCCCGGAGGCATCGGCCGCTGGCCGCGGGGCTGGGGGCGACCGCCTGAGGACGGGCCCTGGGGAGCACCCTGCGGGCGCCGCGGAGCAGGTGGACGCCCGGCCTGACCACCCTGCGGTGGGCGCGGTCCGCCCTGGGGTCGTCCTTGCTGTCCGCCGAGATCGGGTCTACGGGGACTGGCGCTGCGGGGGCTGGGCCTTTGAGAAAAGCCGCCGGATGGGTCGCTCACGGGTGTAGCACTGCTCCTGTGACTGCCCGGCACGTGACCGGACGGGCTGACACTGACAATCCCCCGACGTCGCTGAATCCCCCCGAGGGAATCCCATCAACCTGACGCGCGACGCTTGCCTGACCTTCCCCGGGTGGATCCTCGGGTAGTCGAACGGCAGCCATCAGCGTACGCAATCGACGCTAGCGCTCCCGCATCCACGCCCAGCGCGCGTCGAGTCACCCGACGTCAACAGTTCGGTGACGGTTGCATCGAACTGGTCTCGTCAGGCGTATTCAGACAAGACTTAGGTCTCTATTTGCCTTGGCGGATATATCGGTACGATAGGTCGTATGGCACGTCGCGCAGAGACGATCGAGTTGGCAGTCCTTGGGCTGCTGCACGAGTCGCCTATGCATGGCTACGAGCTGCGCAAGCGGCTCAACCTGATGCTGGGCTGGGGGCGAGTGCTGTCGTACGGCTCTCTCTACCCGGCTCTGAAGAAGATGCTGCGCAAGCACCTCATCGAGGAGGAGGCGAAGTCCGTCACGCCGGTGACCCGGCGGCCGCGGATCGTCTACCAGCTGACGCCTGCCGGAGAGCGTGAGTTCACCCAGCTCATGTCCGAGGTCGGTCCGATGGCCTGGGAGGACGACAACTTCGACATCAGGTTCGCGTTCTTCGGTCGCACCGACATGGAGATCAGGCTTCGCGTCCTCGAAGGACGTCGCAGCCGGCTCCAGGAGCGGCTCGACCGGGTGCAACGCGAGCTTGCCATGACCCAGAAAGAGGTCGACTCCTACGCCCGCGAGCTTCAGCGTCACGGCGTCGAGTCGGTCGAGCGGGAGGTCCGATGGCTCTCCTCTCTGATCGACGCCGAACGGAACCCCAGGCCTGCGAACGACGAGCAGGCAGCGGGTCGGGGGGATCTGGGGGATGACGATGGCGTACGCGACGAAGCGGACGTCTCGCGCACAGCGCAGAGCAGCCAAGAGAACGAGAAATGACCTCCTGGCCGGTGACGGCCAGGAGTATTGGAAGGAGCCCCGATGGGTTCGGTTCGTGTAGCAATCGCGGGAGTCGGCAACTGCGCCAGCTCCCTGGTCCAGGGTGTGGAGTACTACAGGGACGCCGACCCGGCGGGCAGCGTCCCGGGCCTCATGCACGTCAAGTTCGGCGACTACCACGTCTCTGACGTCGAGTTCGTCGCCGCCTTCGACGTCGACGACAAGAAGGTCGGCAAGGACCTCTCCGAGGCGATCAACGCCTCCGAGAACAACACCATCAAGATCGCCGACGTCCCGTTCAAGGGTGTCGAGGTGCAGCGTGGCCCCACGCTCGACGGTCTGGGCAAGTACTACAAGCAGACCATCTCCGAGTCCGGCCTCGACCCCGTCGATGTCGTCTCGATCCTGCGCGAGAAGGAGGTCGACGTCCTCGTCTCCTACCTTCCCGTCGGCTCGGAGGAGGCGGACAAGTTCTACGCGCAGTGCGCGATCGACGCGGGGGTCGCCTTCGTCAACGCGCTGCCGGTCTTCATCGCCTCCGACCCGGAGTGGGCCAAGAAGTTCGAGGACGCCGGCGTCCCGATCGTCGGTGACGACATCAAGTCGCAGGTCGGTGCCACCATCACCCACCGCGTCATGGCCAAGCTGTTCGAGGACCGCGGCGTCGCGCTGGACCGTACGTACCAGCTCAACGTCGGCGGCAACATGGACTTCAAGAACATGCTCGAGCGCGAGCGCCTGGAGTCCAAGAAGGTCTCCAAGACCCAGGCGGTCACCTCCAACCTCAAGGGCGAGCTGGCCGACAAGATCGACGACCGCAACGTGCACATCGGTCCTTCGGACTATGTGCAGTGGCTCGACGACCGCAAGTGGGCGTACGTCCGGCTCGAGGGTCGCGCGTTCGGTGACGTCCCGCTCAACCTGGAGTACAAGCTCGAGGTCTGGGACTCCCCCAACTCCGCCGGCATCATCATCGACGCCGTCCGCGCCGCCAAGATCGCCAAGGACCGCGGCATCGGCGGCCCGATCATCCCGGCCTCGGCCTACCTGATGAAGAGCCCGCCGGTTCAGATCGAGGACACCGAGGGTCGCGTTCAGCTGGAGGCGTTCATCCGCGGCGAGTAGCACCCCTCGCCGAGTCGACGCATCCTGACCCCAAATCCCGCCGAGTCGGCGCGTTATGGCGCGGCGGCTGGGGGGGTTTGGTGGGTGGGTAGCGGGTGGCGGGGGTGTTGCGGGCCCGCGCGGCGATCATCGCC
>NZ_JBHVGB010000084.1:0-23925 GCF_042801335.1 Nocardioides sp. NPDC057577
GCCATGCAGGCCCTCCCCCGTCCACATTCGCGTCCCTTCACGAAACGAGGTTGAGCATGTTCTGGATGGCTGGCTACTTCGGCGACCGCTCCTTGTCCCGCACCCCGCGAGGGGCACGCCGGATCGCTGCCCGAGGGACATCGATCGTCTGGGCCGTGGACGAACTCAGTGGCGCTCCTGCACCGCAGTACCGGTTGGTCACGGGAGACGTGAGTGACCTGATACTCATCGGCACCGCCTCGGTTGTTGAGTCGGACCTCGCGGCCGTTGCCAAAGGCGCTGTCCCTGACGACGTGACTTGGCGGTGGCCCGGCGCCTACACCGTGATCGAGGAGACCGAGACGCACCTCTCGATCTGGTCCGACCTGGCAACCGCCGTCCCGATCTACACCTGCCACGCCGACGAGGGCCTTTACTGGGCAACCTCAGCGCGCTGCCTCGCCGGGTTGACCGGCCAGGGCGAGCACTCTCTCGACATCGAGCGGATCGCCGGCGAGCTCCATGCGCCAGGAACGCCGAGACTCTTCGGGGATCGCACATACTTCGACGGCGTACACGTCGTCCTTCCCGGTCACCGCTACACGTTCGGCCGCAACGGAGCGGCGTGGCGCAGCCGCACGTGGGTGGCGGGAGAACGACATGGCTCCGCACCGAGCGGGCCGACTGGTCTTCGTGGCGAACTCACTGCCGCGGTCCAGACGCGGGTCAACGATGCGACCGCCCCGAGCGCCGACCTCTCCGGTGGCCTTGACTCAACCGCGCTCACGCTTCTCGCCGCGGGGGCCCTGGTCCCGAGCGGGCGGAGAATCTCGGCATTCACGGTCCACGAACCCTCTGCCTACGCTCCCGGGGCGCCCATGGGCGACCTAGCTCACGCGCTGCGGGCTGCCGAGCATCCGGGCGTCGAACACCATCTGCTCGCTCTCGGCGGTGCTCATCTCCCCTACGGCCATCTTGACGGCCTGCCAGTGACTGATGAGCCCGCACCGTCGGCCAGGGCCTACGCCAGGTTCGTGTTCCAGCTCGATGCGATGCAGGAGCGCACCGCCACCGACTGCCACCTGACCGGCGACGGTGGCGACACGGTGTTGATGACGTCGGTCGCGTGGATCGCGGACGCGATTGCTCATCATCGGTTCGCCGCCGCAGCAGCTGAAGCCCGCCGACTCGCCAGGCTGCGGCGTACGGCTCCGGCAGAGATTCTCCGCGCGGCCACAGACCTTCTCCGCCACACCCCGGCACAGGGGCTGGCCGCAAGTGCAGCGTGGTGGCACTCCGGTCACGCGACCAAGTCCGAGCGTGCCGCGGCCAGTGCATGGCTGACAGTCGCGGCACCGCCGCCGTGGGTGACCAGGCACGCCGGTCTCTGTGCGGCGTCGCTGGCGAACGCGGCCCCTGCGCTACCGCACGCCCGTGGTGCGCTTACGGCGCACGCAATCGTCCACGACGCGGTAGAGGTCGGCAGGACAGCTCACTCCGACGGCCAACTGGCCGCCCATCATGGCGTGCCCCTGCACAACCCGTTCGTCGACTCCCGCGTCCTGGCCGTTGTGCTGAGCGTGCCAGTCGCCGCGATGCCCCGCCCGAGCGAGTACAAGCCGCAGATCCGGGAAGCACTAGCGAACGTCTACCCGCCTGGCCTGGCAGCCAGGACCACCAAGGGCAACTTCGCATCGGACTACTTCGCGGGGCTACGGACGAACCTGTCCGCTCTGCTCGACCTCGCCGACGGACGTCTGAGCGACCTCGGGCTCGTCTACACGGACGCGCTACGGGCCTCGATCCGTGCAGGCGCAGCCGGGGCCACCGGGGCGGCCGTCTGCATGCCACAGCTCGACGCCGCACTCAGCCTAGAGAGCTGGCTGCGCGCGCTGGAGCGGACCGAGATCGTCAGGTGGGAACGGCAAGCGATCCCAGCTGAGGTGAGCTCATGACGACCACGACCATTCCGTCTCGCGGCCCGGACCTGTACGCCTGCCGCTTCAGCGACACCACCCTCGTGGTCGACTACCGCACCGGTCTGGTCCGCCTGTTCTGCACAGAACGCGAGAGGGAACAGGTCGGTGCTGGGTCGCCCGACCCTGACGATCTCCTCACAGATCGCCTCCGCGAAGCGCTCGGGCGGCGCAGCAGTGACACCCTGTTCGTGCGTGTCGTACCTGGCGACCCTGCCGCGCTTTCGTTCGGGGCCGACGAAAGCGAGGCCGGCCTCCCGGCGGTCGAGGGCGTCTACCCGACGCCTGTGGAAGTCGTCGCCTCGGCGACAGCCCTCGCGGCCGTCCTCCTCCTCAAGGCACTCGGACACCGGGCGCAGACGATGCGGCGCCTGACCACTCTTCTCAGCGGCGTCGGCCTCCTCCCCCTCCCCGCTGCGACCCTCAGCGAAGCCGAACGAAGTGTTCTTAACATCAGGCGGATGGGACGCTGGTTCCCTGGGCGTGTCGCATGCCTGGAAGAGTCGGTCGCGACCACAGTGGCTCTGGCGCTTCTCGGCCGATCGGTCACGTGGTGTCACGGTGGCGCCTCCGACCCCGTCAGGCTCCACGCCTGGGTGCAGGTGCGATCCTGCGGCACCGGCGTCGCGGCTGCCGAACCCGAATCCACCAGCCGCTACACGATCCTGCGCACAATCCCCGAACACCTCGACCACCCAAGGAGCGCGACATGACCAACTCAAACATGTGGTTGACCCACGACGGAGTCGGGCTCGGACCGCTCCGCGCCGACCTGGCCGAGGCCTACTGGAGGTGGGAGTCAAGCCTGCGAGTCATGGCCGGATACGGCAGGCTCGGCGCCGAGACATTGTCGGAGCGTACAGCCGGCTTGGACTCGCAACTGCGTCACTCTGACTCCCAGGCGCGATTCACCATCTACCATGAGACAGACGGCGGAGAGTGGGACCCGGTGGGCAGCTCATCTCTGGCGCTGGACCACCGCTACGGCACCGCCGAGTTCTTCATCTACCTCGGCGAGGAGACCGCCCGCGGCCGCGGAATCGGCACCACTGCAACCACGCTGGTGCTCGACTGGGCATTCCACCTCGCCCAGCTCCGGTCCGTCTATCTGTCCGTGATTGCCGAGAACACGGCAGGGGTCCGCGCGTACGAGAAGGCCGGCTTCAAGGTCATCGGCACACGACGACGATCTGCGTGGTGGCTCGGCCGGCCCGCCGACGAGATCCTCATGGACGCCGTGCCAGAGGACTACGCCGGTCCCCGCCTCGTAGAAGCTGCTGTGCTCGGCGACCGCCTCTAACGATCGACGTCACGGTCCAGACGCCACCACGAGTGCGAGACTGGGGATGTGTCCACCAAACCAGCCCCGCACGTACTCGTCCTCTTCGGCGCGACAGGTGACCTGGCCGCGCGGAAACTGTTCCCTGGGCTGTACCGGCTCGCGCTGGCGAAGCGGCTTCCGGATCAGCTCGCGATCATCGGGAGCGGGCGGCGCTCGCCGGGGACCGATGAGGATTTCCGGAGCCACGTGCACCAGGCGCTGAAGGAGTTCGTCGGGGAGGTCGACGAGACGGTGGCCGGGCCGCTGCTGGAGCGGATCCGGTTCGTACCCTCCTCCGCCGAGGACGGCACAGAGCTGGCCGAGGCGGTGCACGAGGCCGAGGATCGGCTGGCGCTGGCGAGCGGGCAGACGGTGGGCGACGTACAGCGGCTGCTCTATCTCTCCGTGCCGCCGCAGGCGGTGGAGCCGATGGTCGGGATGCTGGCCCGTGAGGGGCTGAACGCGCGCAGCCGGCTGGTCGCGGAGAAGCCGTTCGGGACCGACCTCGCCTCGGCGCGCGAGCTCGACGCGGTGCTCAGCGAGGCCTTCGACGAGAAGCAGATCTTCCGGATCGACCACTTCATCGGGAAGGAGGCGGTGCAGAACCTGCTGGCGCTGCGCTTCGCCAACGGCCTCTTCGAGCCCGCCTGGAACCGGCACAGCATCGAGTCGGTGCAGATCGACGTACCGGAGAAGCTCACCGTCACAGGGCGCGGCAGCTTCTACGAGGGCACGGGCTGCCTGCGCGACATGGTCACCACTCACCTGTGTCAGCTGCTCGGGTTCGTGGCGATGGAGGACCCGCACGCCTTCCGCGAGGGCGCGATCCGGGCGGCGAAGGCCGCCGCCTTCGCGGCCGTGCGGCCGCTGGACCCCGAGCGCGTGGTCTTCGGGCAGTACGACGGCTATCGCGAGGAGCCCGACGTCGAAGCCGACTCCGACGTGGAGACGTACGTCGCCATCGAGGCGTGGATCGACAACGACCGCTGGCGAGGGGTGCCGTTCTACCTGCGCACCGGCAAGGCCCTCGCCGCCGGGCGTCGGACGATCACGATCCGGTTCATCGACCCGCGTCACCGGTGGCTGCAGGCGGCGGATCCTGGTGCGACCGAGCCCAACGAGCTGGTGATCGAGCTCAGCGACGACGCCCGGATCGAGATCGAGGTCCGGGCCAAGCGGCCCGGCCCCGGCATGGCGTTGACCGATGCCGTCTTCCGCCTCGATCTCGCCGGCGACGCGCCGGACTCCGGGCCGCTGGAGGCCTACGAGCGGCTCATCCTCGACGTCATGAACGGCGACCGGACCCTGTTCACCAGTGCCCGCGAGGTGGAACGGCTGTGGGAGATCTGCCAGCCGGTGCTCGAGCATCGGCCCGCCGTGGAGGGCTACCCGCAGGGATCCTGGGGCCCGGAGTCGGCGCTCGAGCTGCCGATCGGCGGCTGGCGGCTGGGCCGGACGTCACGGGACCATCCAGCCGAGCACCGGGGTCGACTGTAGGGCGACCAGGACGCACATGAAGGCCAGCATGGCGATGCTCCAGCCGAAGACCTTGCGGAAGATCTCGCCCTCCTTGCCGGCCATGCCGACCGCCGCGGCCGCGATGGCGAGGTTCTGCGGGCTGACCATCTTGCCGAGCACGCCACCGGACGAGTTCGAGGCGGCCATCAGCACCGGATCGAGCCCCGCCTCCTTCGCGGTGGTCACCTGCAGGAGCCCGAAGAGGGCGTTGGACGAGGTGTCCGAGCCGGTCACGGCCACACCGAGCCAGCCGAGGATCGGCGAGAGGATGGCGAAGGCGCTGCCTGCGCCGGCCAGCCAGGCACCGATCGAGCCGGTCTGACCGGAGAAGTTCATGACGTACGCCAGGCCGAGCACGGCCATCACGGTGACGATGGCCGGAGCCAGCTGCCGATAGGTCGCGCCGTACGTCCTGGCGACCGCGTCCGGCCGGATCCGGAGGCAGATTGCGGTGAGGATGCCCGAGATCAGGAGCATCGTGCCAGCGGCTGGGAACCAGTCGAACTTGAAGCCACCCTGGGCACCGGCGACGTCGTCGAGGCCCGGGAAAATCACCGTCGGGGTGTAGTCGGTCCCGGAGAGGGTGAACGGCCGGTGGGCCAGCGCGTCCTTGATCGCAGGGATGCTGACGATCACGAAGATCACCACGATGATCATGTACGGCAGGAAGGCCTTGAAGACCTCTCTGCTGCTGTCTCGCACCTCGCTGTCGCCCGACGGGGCACCGGGCACGGAGCCGGACCCAGAACCGGCAGAGGTTGCCGCAGCGGCCCCGACCAGCGACTCGGCATAGACCTTCTCCCGCGGCTGCCACACCCGCAGCAGGCCGACGACGACCAGGACGGAGAAGAGTGAGGCGATGATGTCGGCCAGCGGCACCGAGATGTAGTTCGAGGCCACGAACTGGGCGATGCCGAAGCCGATGCCGCAGAGCAGCGCCGGGATCCAGGTCTGCCGCAGGCCACGCCTGCCGTCGACCACGAAGACCAGGATGAGCGGCACGAGGACCGCCAGGACCGGGGTCTGGCGGCCCACCATCGCCCCCAGCGTCTCGACGCTGAAGCCGGTCTGGTCCGAGAGCGCGTTGATGGGCGAGGCCATCGCGCCGTACGCCACCGGGGCGGTGTTGGCGATCAGTGCGACCGCAGCGGCCTTGATCGGCTTGAAACCCATCGCCATCAGCATGACCACGGTGATCGCGACGGGCGTACCGAACCCGGCCAGCGCCTCGAGCAGCGCGCCGAAGCAGAAGGCGATGATCAGCGCCTGGATCCGCTGGTCGTCGCTGATCTTGCTGAACGCCCGGCGCAGCACGTCGAAGTGGCCGGTGTGCACGGTGAGGTTGTAGACGAAGACCGCATTGATGACGATCCACATGATGGGGAAGAAGCCCGAGAACAACGCGCCCTGGGCAGCGGACAGGATGGCGTCGTCGGCCGGCATCTCGAAGAGAGCGACGGCGACGACGAGGGCGACGACCAGCGAGATGATGCCGGCTCGCCAGGCCTTCATCCTGAGCCCGCCGAGAAGGACGAACATGGTGATCAGTGGCAGGGCGCCGCACAGGGCGCTGAGGACTAACGATCCGCCGACCTGGTCGGCTACTGGCTCAAACATGGCGACTCCGAGGGTCGAGTGTGGGAGATGAGAGTCAGATGGTGCGGGTGCGCAGCCCTTCGGGTGAGGAGCCGCTGATCGAGGCGTCGAGCACCTCGACGAGATGGGCCATGCCGAGCTGATGTCCCTGCGCGGTGATCGCCGAGGCGACCTGGAGCAGACAGCCCGGGTTGGCGGTGACGAGCACCTCGGCGCCGGTGGCGACGATGTTGCGCGCCTTGCGCTCGCCCAGCTCGCGGGCGGGCTCGGGGTTGAGGATGTTGTAGATGCCGGCCGAGCCGCAGCAGATCTCGCCCTCGGCGATCTCGCGCAGCTCGATGCCGGGGATGCCTCTCAGCAGCGCCCGCGGCTGGATGCGTACGCCCTGGGCGTGGGCGAGGTGGCAGGCATCGTGGTAGGCGATGGTGAGGTCGAGCGGGTGACGTTCGGCGACCGGGCCGAGCTCGTCGAGGATCTCGGCGATGTCACGGACCCTGCCCTCGAACGCCGCGGCCTTGGCGGCGTACGCGGGATCGTCGGCGAGCAGCCGGGCGTAGTCCTTCAGCGTCGAGCCGCAGCCGGCGGCGTTGATGACGATCTGCTCGACGCCGGCGTCCTCGAACGCGTCGATGATCCGGCGTGCGTACGCCTGGGCCTCCCGCTCACGGCCGTTGTGCACCGAGAGCGCGCCACAGCAGCCCTGGTCGGGCGGGATGACCACGTCGCAGCCCTCGGCGGCGAGCACCCTGGCCGTGGCGGCGTTGACGCCCGGGAAGAACGCGCCCTGTACGCAGCCGGTGAGCATGCCGACCACCGCACGCCGCTCTCCCACCGCCGGCACGAGCTCGGGCAGCGGCTCGGCGGAGGTGATGGTCGGGGTGAGCCGTTCCATCGCGGCCAGGTGCGGCGCCATCCGGTCGAGCAGGCCGGTCCGGCGCAGGCGACGGTCCAGGCCGGTGCGCTGCAGCAGCCGGAGCGGGCCGCGCACCGCCCGGAGCCGCCTGGGGTGCGGGAAGATCGCGAAGATCAGGTTGCGCAGCGCCTTCTCCTGGGGCGTACGCACGTGGTTGCGCTCGACCTGGGCGCGGGTCTGCTCGATGAGGGTGTCGTAGCGGACGCCCGAGGGGCAGGCGGTCACACACGACATGCAGCCCAGGCAGTTGTCCCAGTGCTGCACCATCGAGTCCGACATCGGATCGCCCTCGAGGCCCTCCTTCATCAGGTAGAGCCGCCCGCGTGGGGAGTCCATCTCCTCGCCCCACAGCAGGTAGGTGGGGCAGGTCGGCAGGCAGAACCCGCAGTGCACGCAGTCGTCGAGCAGATTTTGGTCGGGTGGGTGCTGCTCGTCGAAGGCGCCCAGGTTCCGGATGTCGATGTCCGTCATCAGATTCCTCCTACGAAGCGGCCCGGGCTGAGCCGGTGGTCGGGGTCGAACTCGTCCTTGACCCGGCGCATCAGGTCCAGGGCCGGGACCGGTCCCCACAGGTCCAGCTGCCGCTTGATCTCACCGGGAGCGTCGAGGACCACGGCACTGCCGCCGTGGCGTCCGGTCGTCTCGCGCAGCCTCGCGAGCGTCGCCTGGAGCTCGGTGATGTCCCGGTCGGCCGGGACGGCGACGTAAGCGACGCCGACGCCGGCCGAGCCCCGCAGTCCGAGATCGCCCGCGGCCCGGATGACGTCGGCGAGGCCGGAGAGCCGGAAGGTCACCTTGATCCCGAGGTGCGTGTCCGCGGTGTCGTCCCAGGGGTAGCGGCCCCAGCCGACCGGCGGCTCCTCGCTGGTCTCGGCGCCTGGGAGCAGCTCGGTCAGGACGGCCGTACGTCCCGCCACGCCCTCCGGGCGTCCCTCGACCAAGACGTCGACCCGCACCCCGCCGGCGGTGGCGTCCACCTCCAGAGCCGAGGGCACCGTCTGGGAGTGCAGGACCGCCTGGGTGAGCTCGGCGGCGTGCGCGGAGTCGCGCGCGGCGACGCTCACCCAGCGGCGGGTCTGTGGGACCGGATGGAGCCGGAAGGTCGCCTCGGTGACCACCGCGAGCGTGCCGTAGGAGCCGACCAGGAGCTTGCCGACGTCGTAGCCGGCGACGTTCTTGACGACCTTGCCCCCGGCCTTGGCGACCACCCCGTCGGCGCGGACCATCGTCACGCCGATGAGCAGGTCGCGCATGGTGCCGGCGAGCATCCGCAGCGGGCCGCTGGTGTTGGTCGCCAGGGCACCGCCGACGGTCGCCCCGGGGACCGTCTCGTCGAGGGCGAGGCGCTGGTCGGCCGCGGCGACGTGCTCCTTCAGCCGGGCCAGCGGCGTCCCGGCCCCTGCAGTGGCGATCAGGTCACCGGAGGCGTGCTCGCTCACCCGGTCGAGCGCGGAGAGGTCGAGCAGGATGTCGGCCGATGTGGGTGGGTTGCCCCAGCTCAGCTTGGTGCCGGCTCCGGTCGGGACCACGGACTCCCCCGCGGCCGCCGCCGCGCGCATGACCTCGGCGACCTCGGCGGTGCTCGTCGGGTGCTCGATCCGACCCGGCGCGACCCCGGAGATGGTGATGTCGGACATCAGAAGACCTCCGCCACGCCGGCCTCCTGGAGCGGATGCGCACCCTGCCGCCGGCCCGGACGCTCACCGCACAGCCGCGGCGTCGGGAAGATCTTGCCCGGGTTGGAGATCCGGTCCGGGTCGAAGGCGCACCGGACCAGCTGCATCGTGTCGAGGTCGTCGGCGGCATACATCTTCGGCATGTGGGCCGCCTTGTCGGCACCGACCCCGTGCTCGCCGGTGATGGAGCCGCCGTGCTGCAGGCACAGGTCGAGGATCCCGCGGCTGACCTCCTCGGCGGCATCGCCGGCCCCGGGCACGGCGTCGTCGAAGAGCACCAGCGGATGCAGGTTGCCGTCGCCGGCGTGGAAGACGTTGGCGACGCGTACGCCGGAGCGCTCGGAGAGCTCGGTGATCGCCCGCAGCACCTCCGGCAGCGCGGTCCGCGGGATCACGCCGTCCTGCACGATGTAGTCGGGGCTGATCCGGCCGACGGCGGCGAAGGCCGACTTGCGGCCCTTCCAGATCAGGAACCGCTCCTCGGGGGTCTTCGCGGTGCGGATCTCGAACGCACCGGTCTCCTCGCAGAACCGGACCACGTCGGCGTACTCCGCGTCCACCTCGGCGGCCGGGCCGTCCAGCTCGATGACCAGCACCGCGCCCGCGCCGTCGGGATAGTTGCAGTGCACCGCGGCCTCGGCCGCCTCGATCGCGAGCGCGTCCATCATCTCGATCGCCGCCGGTACGATGCCGGCCGCGATGATCGCGGACACCGCAGCGCCGGCGCGGTCGGTGGAGTCGAAGCCCACCAGCAGGGTGACCACCTTCTCCGGCAGCCGCACCAGCCGCACCGTCACCTCGGTGACGATCCCGAGCGTGCCCTCCGACCCGACGACGGCACCGAGCAGGTCGTAGCCGGGGCTGTCGGGAGCGTCACCGCCGAGACGTACGCGGTCACCGCCGGCGGTCACGAACTCGGCGCCGAGCACGTGGTTGGTGGTGAAGCCGTACTTGAGGCAGTGGGCACCGCCGGAGTTCTCCGCGACGTTGCCACCGATCGAGCAGATCTGCTGGCTCGAGGGGTCCGGCGCGTAGTAGTAGCCCTCCGGCGTCGCCGCGCGGGTCACGTCGAGGTTGATGACGCCGGGCTCGACCACCGCGCGCTGGTCCTCTCGCCGGACCTCCTTGATGGCCCGCAGTCGCGAGGTGACCACCAGTACGCCCTCGGCATGGGGCAGGCTGCCGCCCGAGAGCCCCGTGCCGGAGCCGCGGGCGACGTACGGGATCTGCTGCTCGGCACAGCACCGCACGATCTCGGCCAACTGCTCGGCGGTCTCCGGGATCACGACGAGCGCGGGAGTCACCCGGTAGTGGGCCAGCCCGTCGCACTCGTACGTCCGCAGCCGGGCGGGGTCGGTGATCACGCCGTCATCGGGGAGGAGCGCTCGTGCCGTCGCGGTCAGTCTCTGCAGCGGTGTCATGGCAGGTTCATCCGCTTCTCCAGGATTTCGTATCGTGGAAGCTTCCTTCTACCCAATGGAAGGCTAGAGGATGAAGGGTGTCGGGGCAATGGGTTCGTGTGACTCCGGTCACCAATTTCCTCGGCGGAGGCCACCCCCTACGATGAGCACGATGTCGATGACCAGCCCACCCAGCGCCCGCCGCCTCCTGCTCGTCGTCGACGCACCGTCACTGCTGCACCGCAACCATCACGCCCGGGCGCACACCCGCATGATCGACCGTGCCGGCCGGCCCGCCTGGGCGCTGCACGGCATGCTGCGGCAGATCCTCGACTCGATCGACGCCTTCGCTCCTGATGCGGTGCTCTTCGGCCTCGACGACCGCACCGCGTCCGTACGCCGCGACGCCTATCCCGACTACAAGGCCGGGCGCGCCGAGAAGGACCCGCTGCTGGTCGAGCAGCTCGAGCGGGCCGGGGCGATGCTCGATGCCCTCGGTCTCGCGACCCTCACTCCCCCGGGCCTCGAGGCCGACGACGTCAACGCCTCCGGTGCCGCGTGGGCCGGCCGCAACGGGTGGGACTGCGTCGTGATCACCTCCGACCGTGACGCGTTCGCGCTGATCAGCTCGCACACCAAGGTGCTGCGGCTGATCAACGGTGGGATCAACGGCTCTCCTCTGCTCAACCCCGCCCGCCTCTATGCGATGTACGGCGTCCCGGCCTCCCGCTATCTCGAGTTCGCGGCCCTGCGTGGCGACGCGAGCGACAACCTGCCGGGCGTGAGCGGCATCGGTGAGAAGACCGCGGCGGCCTTGCTCGACCAGGTGGGCCCGATGGAGGGCGTCTGGTCCGACATCTGTGACAACCACGGGCAGAAGGTGACCGAGGTCCTCGACGCGTGGGCCGCCGACACCGGCGTACGCCGCATCGCCCCGCGTGTCGTCCGCGCCCTCTCCGCGCCCGGCGCCCGGGAGCGCTACGACTTCAACCTGCGGATGATGTCGTGCCACGAGGACCTCGACCTCCGCCTCACCCCCGACATCCCCGGCACCCCCGGCCTCCTCCCCCTCGACATCGACCGGGTCACCCGCGTCGTCGGCTTCCTCGGTGTCGAGGCGACCACCGCGGTGGCGCAGCGGGTGCTGAGCACCAATCCCGCCTCGACGGTCTCCTAGCTCCCTAGATCCGAGGTCGCCGTGGCCTCACCCGCCGGCACCATCGGGTTTCCAGCTGGATGGCCGGCCTGCGTACCCGATTTGAGCGAGTGCGTTCGCTGAGGCCAGGTACGTCCCGCCTGCCCCCGGGTAGAACGAGCCCGTGACCGTAACGGACGCCAACTTGCCTTGGACCAGCCCGGAGTGGAGAGAGCGCAACGACTCCGTCTGGCAACGGACGCTGCGGCTACAGCAGTCGTGGTGGCGGCAGGCCCGAACGGGACTGCCTGCCGGGCCTTCGACCGGCGGCACCAGACTCGTCTCGTCGATGCTTCCGGTCGGCACCGAGTGGAACCCCAATCTGATGACGCCGGCGGCGGTCGCCGCAGCACGGCGGGCGAGACACGATCTCGAGACCGAGCGGAGACCGGGGATCATCCAGCTCGACCGTCTTCACCGGAACCTCCTCTCCTCCCAGCCCCTGTGCTTCAACCTCTTCGGGCATCTCTCCGCCGAACCGTCGACGCTCTTGGCGTGGGTTCGCACGTTCCATCACGACGCGGAGAGCGTCGATGACGTACAGCTCGAGTGGGCACCGCGCACCGGGAACACCGGAGGCTCCGCGTTCGACGCCTTCGTCACCTACACGCGCAGCGGCGGCGCGCGGGGATTCCTCGGGATCGAGTGCAAGTACGCCGAGAATCTCACCAAGGCACAGCCCAGACCGGCACCTGACAAGTTCAAGGTCGAGACAGTCAACGGCCCGTGGCACGAGGGAGCGGAGACGCGCCTGGACCGGCCCAGCCTTCGCCAGTTCTGGTACAACCAGCTTCTCACTCAGCGAGTCTTGTCCGCCGGGGACGTCACCAGCGGGATCGGCGTGGTCGTCGCCTGCCACGACGACAACCCCGCTCGCAAAGTCGTCGAAGCCATCCGTGCTGAGCTGGACGACCCGGACTCGCTCCGCTTCTCGTCGATCAACGACGTGGTCGACGCCGTCCCCGGCCACGAGCGCTGGCGCCGAGCCTTCACCGAGCGCTACCTGACGTACGACCAGGTTCCTGCGCGGCTCGTTGCGGCACAGAAGGGGCTCGGCGCGACGTGACCGGCAGCCACCGGTTCGATCTCTCCTACGAGCGGTCCCTCAGTAACCGGCGGTGCCGGAGAGGGCGCGGTCGAGGTCGGTCATCAGGTCCTCGGGGTTCTCGAGGCCGATCGAGAGGCGTACGAGGTTGGCCGACGGCTTGGCGTGGGCCGCGACGGGGCGGTGGGTGAGGCCGGCGGGGTGCTGGACGAGGGAGTCGACGCCGCCGAGGGAGACGGCGTGGGTGAAGAGCTGGACCGAGGAGGTGAGGCAGGCGGCGGCTTCGTACCCGCCGCGCAGCGCGATCGCGATCATGGCGCCCGGGCCGGTCATCTGCTTCCCGAGGAGGCCACGATCATCATCGCGACCCGGGAAGTAGACGTGCTCGACATCCCGGTGCGACTCGAGCCACGCGGCGATCTCGACGGCGGCGGCCTGCTGGGCGCGGATGCGGGTCGGCAGGGTGGCGAGGCCGCGGTGGAGGAGGTAGGCGCCGAGGGGGTGCAGGACGCCGCCGGTGACCGCACGGACCTGGCGAAGAAGCACCGCGGTCTCCTCGGCGCAGGCGATCACGCCACCGACGACGTCGCCGTGGCCGCCGATGTACTTGGTGGCGCTGTGCAGCGACATCGCCGCGCCCAGCTCCAGCGGGTTCTGCAGGACCGGGGTGGCGAAGGTGTTGTCCACGAGCACCGGTACGTCACCGGCAGCCGCGACGACGGAGGCGATGTCGACGAGGTCGAGTGTCGGGTTGGCCGGGGTCTCCAGCACCACCAGCGCAGTATCAGCGCGCACGGAGGCGGCGACCTCGTCCTCGGCGCAGAAGGTGGCCTCCACCCCGAGCAGACCGGAGGCCAGCAGGTGATCGGTGCCGCCGTACAGCGGCCGGACGGCGACGACGTGCCGCTTGCCGCTGAAGGACGTGCTCGCGATGATCGCTGCCGTCATGGCCGCCATGCCCGAGGCGTACGCGACCGACGTCTCGGCCTGCTCGAGCTGCGCCAGCGCCGACTCGAACCGCGCCACGGTCGGGTTCCACAGCCGTTGGTAGACGGCCCCGCCGTCCGGGAGAGGATGACCGCCGGTCGCCATCGCCTCGTAGGACGCACCGCCACGCTCGATGTCGGGGAGCGGATTCGTCGAGGACAGGTCCAGCGGCAGGGCGTGGACGCCGAGCATCGCCAGGTCGTCCCGTCCGGCGTGGACGGCGAGGGAGTCGAGGTGGGGGTTCGCAATCGGCATGAAGCGATGCTGGCGGGAACCACAAGATCAAGCCAGATTGATTGCCGAAGATCCCAAGGAGACCCTGATACTGACATCTTCGAGCAACTCGGCCCCAGACCCAGGTAGGAACCGTTGGCGAAAGAACAAACCTCCGCAACCACCCTCGACTCCGTCGATCGCCGCATCCTGAGGGAGCTCGGCACCAATCCCGAGCTCACCAACAAGGCCCTCGCCTCGCGTCTCGGCCTCGCCGAGTCGACCTGTGCCTACCGGCTGCGCGCCCTGCGCGACAACGGCGTCATCACCGGCCGCCGCCTCGACGTCGACGTCCGTTCCCTCGGCTATCCGTTGCAGGCCGTGATCAAGGTGCGGCTAGGGAGCCACAGCCAGGAGCACGTCGAGAAGCTCTATGACGACCTGACCGCGACCCACGGCGTGATCCAGGCCTTCCATCTCGCCGGCGCGGACGACTTCCACCTCCACGTCGCCGTCGAGGACGCCGAGGCCCTACGCGACTTCGTGCTGCAGCACGTGACCGTCCACCGGGTCGTACGCCAGACCGAGACGCAGCTCGTCTTCGAGCTCCGCGAGGGGCCGGGCGTGCTGCCCCGCGACCCCGCGTAGCGGCGCCGTCAGTCGTCCTCCATCCGGAAGCCGACCTTCAGCCCGACCTGGAAGTGCTGGATGCCGTCGTCGTCGACGTGTCCGCGGATCTGGGTGACCTCGAACCAGTCCAGGTGACGAAGCGTCTTGCCTGCTCGGCCGACGCCGTTGCGGATCGCCTGCTCGAGTCCTTCGTCCGAGGTCCCGACGATCTCGGTGACGCGGTAGGTGTGTGAAGCCATGGTCTCGCCCCTTCTCTCGATGCTCGCTCTACCCACCATGGGCGCGACATCGAGACCGTGCAAGAGCGACCTCCCGGGAAACACCGTTGTCGAACACCGATGTTCGAGTTAGTATCTCGTACATCCGTGTTCAACTTGTGCCCTCGAGGAGGAGCGCCATGACTTCAGACACCAACGAAACCGTCGACCAGTCCGCCGATCCACGCCGATGGCGGCTGCTCGGGCTGCTGGGACTGGCGCAGTTCATGCTCATCCTCGACGTCACCGTCGTGGCGATCGCGCTGCCGCACATGGGCGCCGACCTCGGGCTGGGGCGCGATGCGCTGACCTGGGTGGTGAGTGCGTACACGCTCGCCTTCGGCGGGTTGATGCTGCTCGGCGGCCGGGCTGCCGACCTGTTCGGCCCGAAGCCCGTGGTGCTCGCGGGCCTCACGACGTTCACGGTGGCCTCGCTGGCCACTGGCCTCGCCACCAGCGCGGAGCTGGCGATCGGCGGGAGGGTCGCGCAGGGGGTCGGGGCGGCGATGCTCTCCCCCGCCGCCCTCTCGATCGTGGTCCGGCTCTTCGACGGCGAGGAGCGCAACCGCGCGCTCGGGATCTGGTCGGCGCTGGGGGCCGGAGGGGCGGCGATCGGCGTGCTTCTGGGCGGCGCTCTGACCGCCGGGCCGGGTTGGGAATGGGTCTTCCTGATCAACGTGCCCGTCGGCATCGTCGTGGCGGCCCTCCTGGCCCGACTGCTCCCGCCGCTGCCCGCCTGGGGAGGCGACGTACGTCTCGACCTCGTCGGTGCACTGATCGTCACCGCCTCCACCGGGCTGCTGATCCTCGGCTTCATCGAGGCCGGCGACGAGGGCTGGACCTCGAGCCGCACCCTTGCCCTCATCGGTGCCGGGATCATCGGATACGCCGTCCTGGCCGGCTGGCTGCGACGTACGCAGCACCCGCTGATCGATCCGGCGCTGGTCACGCGGCGACCGGTCCTGTCCGGCACGTTCGTGCTGTTCGTCGCGACCGGGCTGATGGTGGCGGTCTTCTTCCTCGGCACGTTCTACCTGCAGGGCGCGGCCGGGCACGGGCCGCTCGCGACCGGGCTGCTGTTCCTGCCCGTCGCCGCCGCGACCATGGTCGGCGCGCAGCTGGCCGGCAGGCTCATCGGCCGCCTCGGTGCTCGCGCCCTCGGCGTCGCCGGGCTGCTCATCGCCGCGGCCGGGCTGGTCGTACCCGCGATCAGCATGAGCACGGCGTCCACCGTGGTCGCGGTCAGCGTCGGCTCCGCCGGCCTCGGCGTCCTCTTCGTGGTCGCGGCCGCGACGGCCCTGAGCCAGGTCGAGCCGCAGCTCGCGGGCGTGGCCTCCGGGATCCTGAGCACCTTCCACGAGCTCGGCGCCTCGCTCGGCGCCGCGGTGATGTCCGGCGTCGCCGCGGCCAGCCTCGTCGAAGGCACCACCGACGGCTTCGAGAGGGCCTACCTGGTCGCGACCGTCATCGCCGCGCTCGCCGCCGTCCTCGCCGGGGCGCTGATCCCCGGACCCACACCCACCACGACCCGCCAGGAGACCGCGTCATGACGAAGGCCCCGAGATCACCCAGGCTCACCTTCACGCTCCACTACCTCCAGATGATCATCGCGATGCTCGTCGGGATGATGGTGCTCTACCCGCTCTGGATGCTCGCCGCCGCCAGCCAGCCGGCGGACGCCTGGCTGCACCGCACCGACGTCGAGTCGCTGGTCATGGCCACCACGATGGTGATCCCGATGGCCGCCTGGATGCGCTTCCGCGGCCACGCCTGGAGGCCGGTCGTGGAGATGTCGGCCGCGATGTACGCAGGCTTCGTGGTCCTCTTCCCGTTCCTGTGGCTCGGGGCCATCGACGCCGACGGCCTGATGCTGCTCGGCCACGTACTCATGCTGCTCCTCATGCTCGCCGCGATGCTCGCGCGCCCCGGCGAATACTCCGGCGGCCATGCGCACCACGCCCGCACCGCCACCGACCAGGAGCCGGCATGACACCCACCCGACCCGACGTCGTCGTACGCGAGGCCACCCCGGAGGACGCGGAGACCGTGCTGATGCTCGTCAAGGAGATCGCCGCCCACCAGGCCCAGTCCGACTCGGTCACCGTGACCGCCGAGCAGTGGGCCGGCTATCTCGGGCGCCCGGACATCACCGTGCTGCTCGCCGAGATCGACCGAGAGCCGGCCGGCTACGTCTCGTCCGTACGCCGCCTGCACCTGTGGTCGGGCAGCGACATCGTCGCCCTCGACGACCTCTACGTCCGCCCCGGTCATCGCGACGCCGGCGTCGGCCGGCTGCTCATGACGGAGCTGGCGAGACGCTCGGTCGGCCTGACGATCACCTGGGGCGTACAACCCGACAACGACGCCGCGATCCGGTTCTACCGACGCCTCGGCGCCGCCGTCCGCGCGAAGGTGATGTGTGCGTGGAGCAGAGCCGCGCAACCTATACAATGATGTTCAACATCTCGTGGGAGGTTCAGGCAGTGACGACCCTCAAGCGCGCCGACGCACGCAAGAACATCGAGTCGATCATGGACGCGGCCACCGCCTGCCTCGCCCGCGATCCCGACGTCAGCGTCGCCGACATCGCCAAGGCAGCCGGCGTCGGCCGGGTCACTCTCTACGGCCACTTCGAGTCCCGAGCCATCCTCGTGACCCAGGTCGTCGAACGCGCGATCCAGCAGTCCGACGAGGCCCTCGGAGCGGTGGATCTCGACGGCGATCCCCGTGCCGCGCTCAGCCGGCTCCTCGAGGCTTCGTGGCGCCTGACCCAGCAGTACGGCGCGCTGATCGTCGCCGCCGAGCAGAGCATGCCCCACGAGCAGTTCCAGGCGGTCCACCTCGGGCTGATCGACCGCTGGAAACCGCTCATGGAGCGCGGTCGCGGCGACGGCAGCTTCCGCGACGACCAGCCGCTGCAGTGGCAGCTGACCCTGCTCCAGAGCGTCCTCCACGCGGCCTCGGGCGCCGTCTACCGGGGCGAGATCAAGGCAGCCGACGCGGCCACACTCATCGACGGCACCCTTCAGGCCGCCCTCACCCCTCCCGGCTGACCCGCTCACTCCGGAAGGTTGCCGACCGCCGCGCGCTCACCGCCGAAGTAGCTGGCCAGCAGCGAGTCGGCATTGCGGGCACCTCGTCTCTCCAGCCGGGCCCGGCCCTTAGCGGTCCGGCCGAGGACCCGATACCTGACCAGGTTCAGCGGCACCACGTAGGCGTGCGCCCACGGCGGCCTCGTCGGCAGGCCGAGCTCGCGCATCGAAGTGACCCCGAGGAAGACGGTCAGCATCGAGAGGAGCCGCTCCGTCTCGTACCAGCCACGCACCCGCTGCAAGGGAGCCGGCCAGCCCGGATAGCTGCGATCGCGCTGGACCTCGACCGCCGCCTGCGCCAGCTGCGGACCGGCCCCGGAGATCTCCGCCTGCGAGAGCAGCACGTGATAGTTGATCCGGTGCCGCTCCCACTCGTCGTCGACGAGGAAGTCCTCCTCGACGCCCATCAGCCAGCCGACGTACTTCCACAGATGCATCAGCGCCCGGGCGTCCCGCCTGGAGACCGGCACTCCCAGTGCCCGGCACCCGATGATGAGTACGCCGTCGAACAGGCCCAGCGTGGCCGCCTGGTCGGCCTGGTTGATCGGCAGGCCCCATCTGCCGGTGTCCCACCGCTGCTCGAACCCGGCGTTGACCAGCGCATGCATGGCCCGTACGTGGACGGTGAGCCGCCACGCCTCACCCGAGCTCGAGCCCGGCTCCGGCGGCCGCAGCCCACCAGGCGTACGCAGGCTCACCGCCCAGTGCTGGGTCTCCCCCAGGCGCCGCCGGGTGGTGCTGCCGGTCAGGCCGCCGGTGGCCACGAGCAGGTCCGGCGGGCCACCGAACCGGTAGCCACTGATGAGGGAGAGCTGCAGCAGCACGTCGGCCGCGTTCTGGCCGAGTCGCGCGAACACACGGCCGCCCTCGTCGACGAGGTCCCACTCGACCCAGTCCGGTGTGGCCTCGACCTGGGCGAAGAGCTCGGCGAGCGCCGGGGGCGGGGAATCCACCGCCGCGACACCGTGCTCCAGAGCAGTACGCAGCTGGGTCATCGTGACCTTGCCCGGAGTCCCGGCTCGCATCCGGATCGCCTCCGCCAGGTCCGCCCCGGCGTCGTCACGCTCGCCGAACGCCCGCCCGATCCGCTCCATCAGGTCCTCGTCGACCTCGTCGATGCGGCCCAGGAGGCGCAACGGCCGGCCGAGACGGCGGCCGCGCGCCTCGCCTTCGCGAAAACGTGTCGGGAATCCGGTGGGTTGGGTGCCCTGCTGCGCGAGTGTGGTCATACCTCCAGCGTGATGCGAGCAGGAGCTCGCTTTCAATTCGCGTTCTGCCTAACGTAGAGGCATGCGCAAGACACCCACCCAGGCCCGTTCGAAGGCGACCGTCGAGCGCATCCTGGAGGCCGGGCGCCAGGTGCTGGTCGACGACGGCTACGAGACGTTCTCGACCAATCGCGTCGCGGCCGCCGCCGGCATCAGTCCGGGTTCGCTCTACCAGTACTTCTCCGACAAGGCCTCGATCCTCGACATCGTGATCAGCCGCTACTGGGACGACGTCTCCGAGCGCACCGCCTCTGCCCTGGCGCTGCAGACGACCAGCACCGGCATACCGGCGATCCGGTCGGTCGCCGACGCACTGCTCGCGGGGCTGGAGCAGGATCCGACCCTCCTGCGCGTCCTGATCGAAGAGCTCCCCGCCTCACGCAACCGAGATCGCCACGCGGCCCTCGTCACCCGCGTACGTGACCTGACGGCCGCCTATCTGCACGCCGGATCGGTCGCGAGGACCCGCCCGGACCCGCAGCTCACCGCGTGGGTGCTGGTGGTGGCGATGGAGAACATCGCGCTGCGCTGGGTGCTCGACCGGCCGCCCTACCCGCGCGAGGCCGTGCTGGAGGAGATGGTCGCGCTCACCGCGGGCTACCTTGGCCACGCCGCTGGATCAGGCGAGGCCATCCGGGACGCGGGGTCGTCATGATCCTTCGGCCACGGTCTGCTCGAGGATCACGAAACGGTTCCCGTCGGGGTCGTCGAAGGTGAACATCGGCGGTACGCCCGGCCAGAGCAGCAGCTCGCCGACGCTCACCCCGCGGGAGCTGAGCGCGTCGCGCTCGGCGGCCGCGTCGGGGACGTTGAACCGGATCCCCGTCTCGATGACCTCCCCTGCCGGGCGGTCGCCCGCGACGAGGGCGAGGGAGACGTCGGCCCCGGCCGGCGCGACCTCGATCCAGCGGGTCGGACCGTCGACGTCGAGTCGTACGACGAAGCCCAGGGTGTCGCGGTAGAAGGCGATGGCGTTGTCCTGGTCGGCGGTGGTGATGCCGACGGTGCGGATATCGGTGATGGTGCTCATCAGGGTTCCTCTCGGTCGATGACGTCGATGCAGGATCAGCTGGGGCCGTACATCTGCGAGCCCGGGGTGGTCAGGGTCTCCCCCGTCTCCAGCCAGGTCTTGAGGCCGGACAGGATCATGGGCCAGCCGCCGTAGAGCTCCGGAGGCGCGTCGCCGCGCAGCTGGTCGTGGGTGACGGTGAGGCGGCAGGAGTCGCCGACCGGCTCGATCTCCCAGGTCACCCGCGTGGTGCCCTGCTCCTCGGCAGCTTCGGACCAGAGCGTGCGTATCGACTGCACGAGTCGTGCCGGCGGCTCCACGACGATGTTCTCGCCCTCCGCGAGCGGGCCGTCGGCGCCCGGGTGCACCATCGTGAAGGCGGATCCCGGGGTCCAGTCGGAGTGCACCCCGGCGCCGAAGTGATACTTCGCGCGGATCTGCGGATCGGTGATCGCCGCCCACAGTCGCTCCGGTGTGGTGCGGACGTAGATCTCGAAGACTTTCTCCAT
Source organism: Nocardioides sp. NPDC057577 (assembly GCF_042801335.1). Classification (NCBI taxonomy): domain Bacteria; kingdom Bacillati; phylum Actinomycetota; class Actinomycetes; order Propionibacteriales; family Nocardioidaceae; genus Nocardioides; species Nocardioides sp. NPDC057577. Next base: position 20,585 of record NZ_JBHVGB010000084.1, read on the forward strand.
CGTGCGCTCCAGGTCTCGTTTCAGCTCGGCGAGGCCACTCGCCCAGGTCTCGGTGTACTTCGTCACCCAGCGGTCATGGATCTCGCGGATGGGTACGACGTTGAGGAAGTGATGCTTCTCGCGCCCCCGGCGCGCGACGACCACCAGGCCGGCGTCCTCGAGGATCGCCAGATGCTTGGCCACCGCCGGGCGGGTCATGGCATGGCGGCTGACCAGCGAGGAGAGCGTCTGCCCGTCCTCCTGCAGCAGTGCGTCGAGCAGCGCCCGCCGAGTCGGGTCACCAAGGGCTCGAAACACCTGTTCCACACGGCCACAATAGGAAACCATTTGGTTTCATGTCAAGGGACGGAAACGGGCCGTTCGCGACCCCGGGCGACAGCGCCTAGGACTCCTCCGGCTTGTAGAGGGCCGTCATCTTCCCCTGCGGGTCCAGGCGGGCGAGCAGCGCGTCGCCGACCTTGGTGAGCTCGCGAACCTGCTCGGCGCTCAGCCCGTCGAGCACGTTGCCGCGTACGTTCGCGACATGGCCGGGCGCGGCAGCGACCACGACCTCCCAGCCGGCATCGGTGAGGCGGGCGTTCGTGGCGCGCGCGTCCTCTGGGCACGGGAACCGCTCGACCAGGCCTCGCTCCTCGAGCCGCCGCACCACATGGGACAGGCGCGCCAGGGTCGCGTTGGTGCGGTGGGCCAGAGCCGTCATCCGCAGCGTCCGGTCCTCCGCCTCGGACAGCATGGCCAGGACGAAGTACTCGAAGTGGCTCAGGCCGGCATCACGGCGCAGCTGGGAGTCGAGCACCCCCGGCAGCAGCTCCACGATCGCGATCAGGCGCAGCCAGGCCGCCATCTCGTCCTCATCCAGCCAGACATCATCCACAGGCCCATTCTAGCCCGGCTGCTTGTCACTACAACCAAAAACTTGACGCTACAACCTTTTCGTGAGAGTTTTGTTGTAGCAACAACCTTTCATTCGAGGAGAATCCGACATGACAGACATCTCGATCATCGGCACCGGCAACATGGGCCAGGCCATCGCGGCACTCGCCGGCCGCGGCGGACACTCGGTCCAGCTGCTCGGCAAGGCAGACGCCGCCACCCCCGCGAGCGGCGATGTCGTCGTGCTCGCCGTCCCCTACCCCGCGCTGAGCGAGATCGTGTCGCAGCGCGGCGCCGACCTCGCCGGCAAGATCGTCGTCGACATCACCAACCCGGTGAACTTCGAGACCTTCGACTCCCTCACCGTCCCCGCCGACAGCTCCGCCGCCGCGGAGATCGCCGCAGCGCTGCCCGACTCGCGCGTGCTGAAGGCGTTCAACACCACCTTCGCCGCGACCCTGGCCGCCGGCACGGTCGGTGACCTGACCACCGCCGTCCAGATCGCCGGCGACGACGCCGACGCCAAGGCGACACTGGCCGAGGTCGTCACCTCCGCCGGCCTGCGTTCCATCGATGCCGGCGCGCTCAAGCGGGCTCGCGAGCTCGAGGCGCTCGGCTTCCTGCAGATCTCCCTGGCCGCGGCCGAGCAGGTCTCCTGGACCGGCGGCTTCGGCGTCGTCGCCTGATCGCTCTCACCCGAGGAGTCCCACGATGACCGTCAGCCCGGTACGTCTCAACCACGCCGTCCTGTTCGTCTCCGACCTCGAACGCAGCATCGCGTTCTACGAGGCGGCCTTCGGCATGACGGTCATGGCGCGCGAGCCGCGTGCCAACGCCGCCTTCCTGCGGCTTCCCCTGTCCGGCAACCACCACGACCTCGGCCTGTTCGGGGTCGGGCCGCAACCGCCGCGGCCGCACGGCTCCCTCGGCCTCTACCACCTCGCCTGGCAGGTCGACACGATCGACGAGCTCGAGCAGGCCCGGATGACGCTGGCCGAGCTCGGGGCCTTCACCGGGGAGTCCAGCCACGGCGCCACCAAGAGCGTCTACGGTGCGGACCCCGACGGCAACGAGTTCGAGGTGATGTGGATGCTGCCGCGAGCCGACTGGGGCGAGTTCGAGAACGCCGCCCCGGTCGACCGGCTCGACCTGGCCAAGGACGTCGCCCGCTGGAGCGGGGTCCGTACGGCCGCCGAGCTGAACCGGCCGGAGGAGCGATGAGCACCCCGATCCACACCCCGGTCCACACCGCGAGCCACGGCAGCATCGACCCCGATGCTCCCCTGGTGGTGCTGCTCCACGGCCGCGGGTCGCACGAGCACGAGATCATCGAGCTCGCCAAGCATCTTCCCGCTGGTCCGGCCTATGTGGCCGTACGCGCCCCGATCGCCGAGGGCGGCGGGTATGCCTGGTTCGCCAACCGCGGGATCGGCCGCCCCGTCGCCGAGTCCTTGACAGAGACCATGGGCTGGTTCCGGGAGTGGCTCGACGGTGTCGCGCCGGAGGGTCGTCCGGTCGTCCTCGTCGGGTTCAGCGGCGGCGCCGCGTTCGCCGGCGGGCTGGCACTTCAGGAGCCTGGCCGGTTTGCCGGCGTCGCCGTCCTGTACGGCACGCTTCCCTTCGACGCCGGCGTCCCTGTCGAGGCCGGCCGGCTCGCCGACCTGCCGGTCCTGGTCGCCCAGGGCGAGGCCGACCAGGTCATCCCGCGCGAGCTGCTGGACCGCACCTGGCGCTATCTGCTCGAGGAGTCGGGCGCCCCGACGGTGGCGCACCGGGACCCCGGCGGCCATGGCATCACCGCGGCCGCGCTCGACGAGCTCGCTTCCTGGGTCGCCACCCACGTACGCCCCAGCTGAACGCCCCCTGCACACCACGAGAAGGAACACATGAAACTCGGACGATCTCTCCCCGCTCCCGCCCTCGACCTGGGTCTGCTCGCCGCCCGGCTTCTCGTCGGGACCGTCCTCATCGCCCATGGCTGGCAGAAGTTCGCCACCTACACGCTCGACGGGACCGCGCAGTCCTTCGAGGCGATGGGTGTCCCGGTCGCTCAGGCGGCCGCGACCTTCGCCGCGCTCGTGGAGCTCGCCGGCGGCGTGCTGCTCGTGCTGGGTCTGCTGACGCCGGTGGCCGCCGCCCTGGTCCTCATCGACATGATCGGCGCCTTCTGGTTCGCCCACCGTGGATCCGGCGTGTTCGTCGACCAGGGCGGCTGGGAGCTGGTCGCGGTCGTCGCGGCTATCGCGATCGCCCTGGCCGCAGCAGGTCCGGGCCGCGTCAGCATCGACCGCGCCATCGGCTCGAGGGCCCGGGCCGAGGTCTGAGGGTCACTCGTCGACCACCTCCGCCGTGGCCCCCCCCCCCCCCCCCCGCCCCCCCCCGGGGGCCCCGCCGGGACACGGACCGGGGGGGGTGTCCGAGACCACCCGGGCGGGCGGGGGGGCGCGCGCCACCACCAGCGGTTAGAA